>NZ_JACFYV010000208.1:0-11598 GCF_016759955.1 Burkholderia sp. KCJ3K979 | reverse complement strand
AGCACGGCAACCGTGCGTTTTGTACTCAGTCACGGGCTCCAACACCCAAGCGCGGGGCAAACTGCACGGTCTCGTCTGGCTACCACCAGACTTTACCGTACTGGTCAGTACTGAACATACAAGCGCGCAGGCCCGGCACATCCCGCCGCGCCGGGCTGCGGACAGCCGGGCCGCGGACAAAAAAATACCCCGCCGAGGCGGGGCATTCTTGCTGCGCGAGCCCGTGAGGCCCGTCGCGCTTACTTCTTGAACACGAGGTCGGTTTCCTTCAGCGACTCGATGTAGGACGCGATGTCCTTCATGTCGCTGACCGACAGGTTCTGTACCTGCGCCTGCATGATCGCGTTGTTGCGGCCGATCAACGGGTTCGTCAGCCCCATCTGGTACTGGCGCATCGCCCACACGAGATAGTCGGCGTGCTGGCCGGCGAGGCGCGGGTACTCCGCGTTGATCGGCTTGTTCAGTTGCGCGCCGTGGCAGGCCGCGCAGTTGTGCGATTCGACCAGTTCCTTGCCCTTCGAGATGTCCGCGGCGTGCGCGGTACCGATCGCGAGGCCGGCCGCCAGTGCAACCGCCGCCGTCTTGAATGCGTTGTTCATGAATGCTCCTGTCCCGCCGGAGAGATCGGCGGCGCGCGCTTTACTTGTAGGGGTTGTCCTTCGTGTCGGCCTTCTGGGCGGCGTAGTACGCCGACAGATCCGCGATGTCCTGGTCGGTCAGCGAGCCGGCGATCGCATTCATCGACGGGAAGTGACGATCCTTCTTGCGGTAGGCCTTCAGCGCGTTCTCGAGGTATTGCTGGTTCTGGCCGCCGAGGACAGGCACCCGGTAGACCTCCGGGTACGCCGCGCGGTAGTCCTGGATGCCGTGGCAACCGATGCACATGGCGGCCTTGCTCGCCCCGTCCTTCGGGTTGCCGACCACACCGGCCGCCTGCGCGCTGCCCGCGAGCGCCACGAGCGCTGCGACAACGACGTGTTTGCCGACGAATTTGTTCATAGCTCTTGTAACCTAGCTTGAGGGGAAACTGGCGCCGAAGCGGCAACGGCCCGCGCCGTTTTGCTTGTCGGTCGCCACGCAGGCCAAAAAAAACGGCCAGATTGTACCGCGTCGGCGGGGAACGCGTCCATACGGCGCCCCGGTTCGCCCCGCCACAGCCCTGCAACGATACGCGGGCGCGGCCCGCCCGGACAGCCCTTCTGACTTATACTGGGTTTTTTCCCCGATGAAGAAGAGCGTCGCCATGCGTTTCGAAGGGTCCTCGCACTACGTCGCCACCGACGATCTGAAGCTCGCGGTCAATGCCGCGCTGACGCTGCAACGCCCGCTGCTGATCAAGGGCGAGCCCGGCACCGGCAAGACCATGCTGGCCGAGGAAGTGGCCGCCGCGCTCGACATGCCGCTGCTGCAGTGGCACATCAAGTCGACCACCAAGGCACAGCAGGGCCTGTACGAATACGACGCCGTGTCGCGGCTGCGCGATTCGCAGCTGGGCGACGAGCGCGTGAAGGACATCGCGAACTACATCGTCAAGGGCGTGCTGTGGCAGGCGTTCGACGCCGAGCAGCCGAGCGTGCTGCTGATCGACGAAATCGACAAGGCCGACATCGAATTCCCGAACGACCTGCTGCGCGAGCTCGACCGGATGGAGTTCCACGTGTACGAGACGCGCGAGACGGTCCGCGCGAAGCACCGCCCGCTCGTCATCATCACGTCGAACAACGAGAAGGAGCTGCCCGACGCATTCCTGCGCCGCTGCTTCTTCCACTACATCCAGTTTCCCGATCCGTCGACGATGCAGAAGATCGTCGCGGTGCACTTCCCCGACATCCGCGAGGAGCTGCTGCGCGCAGCGCTCGAGAGTTTCTTCGAATTGCGCGGCGTGTCGGGCCTGAAGAAGAAGCCGTCGACGTCCGAGCTGCTCGACTGGCTGAAGCTGCTGCTCGCCGAGAACATCCCGGCCGACGCGCTGCGCGGCGCGGACGCGAAGCAGATCGTGCCGCCGCTCGCGGGCGCGCTGCTGAAGAACGAGCAGGATCTGAGCCTGCTCGAGCGGCTCGTCTACATGAACCGGCACAACCGGTAATCCTCCCTCACCCGCGAAGGCCCGGCCATGCTGCTCAATTTCTTCTACGCGCTGCGCGCAGCCAAGCTGCCCGTCTCGGTGAAGGAATACCTGACGCTGCTCGAATCGCTGAAGGCCGGGCTGATCTCGCCGTCGATCGACGCGTTCTACTTCCTCGCGCGGATGACGCTCGTCAAGGACGAGCAGTACTTCGACAAGTTCGACCAGGCGTTCGGTGCGTACTTCCATGGCGTGTCCGCACTGCCGTCCGAGGCGTTCGACATCCCGCTCGACTGGCTCGAGAAGCGCCTCGAGCGCGAGCTGTCGCCGGAGGAGAAGGCGCAGATCGAAGCGATGGGCGGGCTCGACAAGCTGATGGAGCGTTTGAAGGCGCTGCTCGACGAGCAGAAGGAACGCCACGAAGGCGGCAACAAATGGATCGGCACGGGCGGCACGTCGCCGTTCGGGCACGGCGGCTACAACCCGGAAGGCGTGCGCATCGGCGGCCCGTCGAACGGCAATCGCACCGCGGTGAAGGTGTGGGAAGCACGCGCTTACCGCGACTACGACGATTCGGTCGAGATCGGCACGCGCAACATCAAGGTCGCGCTGCGGCGGCTGCGCCGCTTCGCGCGCGAAGGCGCCGCCGAGGAGCTCGACCTGCCCGGCACGATCCGCAGCACGGCCGCGAACGCGGGCTGGCTCGACCTGCGGATGGTGCCCGAGCGCCACAACAACGTGAAGGTGCTGATGCTGCTGGACGTCGGCGGCTCGATGGACGACCACATCAAGCGCACCGAGGAGCTGTTCTCGGCCGCGAAGGCCGAATTCAAGCACCTCGAATTCTTCTACTTCCACAACTGCGTGTACGACCATCTGTGGAAGAACAACCGCCGCCGCCACGCGGAACGCACCGCGACGTGGGACGTGCTGCACAAGTTCACACCCGACTACAAGCTGATCTTCGTCGGCGACGCGACGATGAGCCCGTACGAAGTGCTGCAGCCCGGCGGCTCGGTCGAATACAACAACCCGGAAGCCGGCGCCGTGTGGCTGCGTCGTCTCGCCGACCAGTTTCCGCATCATGCATGGCTGAACCCCGAGCCCGAGCGACTATGGGAGTACCGGCAGTCGGTCGCGGTCATCCGCGACCTGCTCGGCCATCGCATGTATCCGCTCACGCTCGCGGGCCTCGAAACCGCGATGCGCGCACTCAGCAAGTAACGACACCCACTCGCAGATATACAGGCCGCATCCGAGCGGCCGCCCCGGAGAGAGCATGAACCCTTCGTCCACCGCGAGTGCCGGCCGCGCCGGCGGCCGCCGCTTTTTCGCCGATACGTCCGTGTCCGCGCTCGTCGCCGGCTTCGTCGCGATGATGACCGGCTACACGAGTTCGCTCGTGCTGATGTTCCAGGCCGGCCGCGCCGCCCACCTCACCGATGCGCAGATCTCGTCGTGGATCTGGGCGCTGTCGATCGGCATGGCGGTGACGACGATCGGCCTGTCGCTGCGCTATCGCGCGCCCGTCGTGGTCGCGTGGTCGACGCCCGGCGCCGCGTTGCTGATCGCGTCGTTGCCCGGCGTGCCCTACCCCGAGGCGATCGGCGCGTTCGTCGTGTGCGCGCTGCTGCTGACGGCCGTCGGCGTGAGCGGCCTGTTCGACACGCTGATGAAGCGCATTCCGGCCGGCATCGCGGCCGCGCTGCTCGCGGGCATCCTGTTCGAGATCGGCATCGAGATCTTCCGCGCCGCGCAGTTCCAGACCGCGCTGGTGCTCGCGATGTTCTTCACCTACCTGATCGTGAAGCGCCTCGCGCCGCGCTATGCGATCGTGACGACGCTGATCGTCGGCACAGTGGTAGCCGGCGGCCTCGGCCTGCTCGATTTCAGCCGCTTCCACATCGCGCTCGCGCAGCCCGTGTTCACGATGCCCGCGTTCTCGATCGCGTCGATCGTCAGTATCGGCATTCCGCTGTTCGTCGTCGCGATGGCGTCGCAGAACGTACCGGGCATCGCGGTGCTGCGTGCGGACGGCTACTCGACGCCGTCGTCGCCGCTGATCGCGACGACCGGCCTCGCGTCACTGCTGCTCGCGCCGTTCGGCTCGCACGGCGTGAACCTCGCGGCGATCACGGCCGCAATCTGCACCGGCCCCGAAGCGCACGAGGACCACGCGAAGCGCTACACGGCCGCCGTGTGGTGCGGCACGTTCTACCTGGTCGCCGGCGTCTTCGGCGCGACGATCGCCGCGTTGTTCGCGGCGCTGCCGAAAGCGCTCGTCGTGTCGGTCGCGGCGCTCGCGCTGTTCGGCTCGATCATGAGCGGCCTCGCGAACGCGATGCAGGACGTGAAGCAGCGCGAAGCGGCGCTCGTCACGTTCATGGTGACCGCGTCGGGCCTCACGCTGCTGTCGATCGGCTCGGCATTCTGGGGGCTCGTCGCCGGGGTCGTCACGCAGGTGATCCTGAACGCGCGGCGCCCCGCGTGACGCGGCTCGGCCGCCTGCCGCGGCGCGCGCCGCCGCGCCCGCCCGGCACGCCAAAACGTGCGCGACACGAATCGGGCCTAAAATGATGGATCGGAAGCGGCGCCCGGCGCCGCTTCGCTTCGCCGCCGCGCTCGCGCGGCCCGTGAGAACCCGGCGCCCCGCGCTCTTCTTCCGAATCGCCATGACTACCGCACTCGACCAGCTGAAGCAGTACACGACCGTCGTCGCCGACACGGGCGACTTCCAGCAGCTTGCGCAATACAAGCCGCAGGACGCGACCACGAACCCGTCGCTGATCCTGAAGGCCGTCCAGAAGGATGCGTACAAGCCGATCCTCGAGAAAACCGTCCGCGATCATCGCAACGAAAGCACCGATTTCATCATCGACCGCCTGCTGATCGCATTCGGCACCGAAATCCTGAAGCTGATCCCGGGCCGCGTATCGACCGAGGTCGACGCACGCCTGTCGTTCGACACGCAGCGCTCGATCGACAAGGGCCGCGAGCTCATCAAGCTGTACGAAGCAGCCGGCGTCGGCCGCGAGCGCATCCTGATCAAGCTCGCGTCGACGTGGGAAGGCATCCGCGCGGCCGAGGTGCTGCAGAAGGAAGGGATCAAGTGCAACATGACCCTGCTTTTCTCGCTCGTGCAGGCCGCCGCGTGCGCGGAAGCCGGCGCGCAGCTGATCTCGCCGTTCGTCGGCCGCATCTACGACTGGTACAAGAAGCAGGCCGGCGCCGAATGGAATGAAGCGCGCGACGGCGGCGCGAACGATCCGGGCGTGCAATCGGTGCGCCGCATCTACACGTACTACAAGACGTTCGGCTACAAGACCGAAGTGATGGGCGCGAGCTTCCGCACGACCAGCCAGATCACCGAGCTCGCCGGCTGCGACCTGCTGACGATCAGTCCCGATTTGCTGCAGAAGCTGCAGGAGAGCAACGAGACGGTCGCCCGCAAGCTGTCCCCGGAAACGCTGCAGGACAAGCCGGCCGAGCGCGTCGCGATCGACGAGGCGTCGTTCCGCTTCCAACTGAACGACGAAGCGATGGCCACCGAAAAGCTCGCCGAAGGCATCCGTGTGTTCGCCGCCGACGCGGTGAAGCTCGAGAAGCTGATCGACGCGCTGCGCTGAGCCGCACGACGCGTCAGCGGCTGTCAGCAAGACTGACAACAGCCGTCAGCAAGCGCTGCAAACGGTCGCGAACATGATGTTCGCGGCCGTTTTTATTTTTCATTCCATCGTCAAGCGCGCGCACTACAATCCACGTCACGGGTGCGACGGCCGCCTCCCGATGTGCCCTTTCCCCCAGTCAATCTTGCACGACGCCACGCCGGCGCCGACGCGCCGGCACGGCTCATTCCAGGAGACAACGATGCAAGTTCAACCGTACCTGACGTTCTACGGTCGTGCCGACGAAGCCCTTCAGTTCTACGAAAAGGCACTCGGCGCGAAGACGATGTTCAAGATGCACTTCAAGGACGCCCCGCCGAATCCCGATTACCCGATGTCGCCGGAGATGAGCGACAAGGTGATGCACGCGAGCTTCACGATCGGCGACTCGATGATCATGTGCTCGGACGGCGATTGCAGCCAGCCGGCGGGCGCCGCGCACGCCGGCTATTCGCTGTCGCTGAACCCGGCGACGGTCGAGGAAGGCCAGAAGCTGTTCGATGCGCTCGCCGACGGCGGCGAAGTGACGATGCCGTTCGGCAAGACGTTCTGGGCGCTCGGCTTCGGGATGGCGAAGGATCGCTTCGGCGTGCACTGGATGGTCAACGTCGAGGATCTGTCGCAGCGCGAGGCGCTCGCGAAACGCGCGCAGGGCTGACGCAAAGGAAACGCCCGCCACCTTGCGGTGGCGGGCGTTTCCTTTGCCGGGCAGCCGGCAATGCGTCGTGCGCGGCACGCGGCCGCGCACGGCCCGTATCAACCCTCGACGACGTCGAGATAATCCTCCGGCCGCGTGCGATCCTCCGCATGCGCCATGCCGATCACGCGCACCAGCACGCTCACGACCACCGACACCACCAGGTTCACGATCAGCGACCACACGGCCGCGTAACCGGGAATCGCGAGGCCGAACAGGTGGATCGTGAAGATCGAACTCGCCAGCTTCAGCGAGACCGCCATCCACGTGCCGCAGACGATGCCGGCCGCCCAGCCGGCCAGCAAGCCGCGATGGTCGAGCACGCGCGTGTACAGGCCGAGCACGATCGCCGGCAGCGTCTGGATGATCCAGATCCCGCCGAGCAGCTGCAGCTGGATCGCGTAGGTCAGCGGCAGCCCGAGGATGAACGCGACCGCGCCGACCTTCACGATCAGCGACACGAGCTTCGCGACGTGCGTCTCCTGGTCGTGCGACATGTTGCGGTTCACGAACTCGCGGTGGATGTTGCGCGTGTACAGGTTCGCGGCCGCGATCGACATGATCGCCGCCGGCACCAGTGCACCGATGCCGATCGCCGCGAACGCGACGCCGACGAACCACGACGGGAAGTACTCGAGGAACAGCGCGGGCACCGCGAAGTTCGGGCCGAATGCCTTGAAGTACGGCGCGTACTGCGGCATGTCCTTCACGCCGGAGGCGAGCGCCATGTAGCCGAGCAGCGCGAGCAGGCCGAGCACGAACGAGTACGCGGGCAGCATCGCCATGTTGCGGCGGATCGAGTTGCCCGACGACGACGACAGGATCGCCGTGACCGAGTGCGGATACAGGAACAGCGCGAGCGCCGAGCCGATCGCGAGCGTCGCGTATGCGCTGTAGCCGTTCAGGCTCATCGCGTCGGGCGCCTTCAGCAGCAGCTTCGCGGGCGGCACGGCGGAGAAGATGTGCCCGAACCCGCCGAGCTTCGCGGGGATCACGATGACCGCGGCGGCGATCGTGACGTAGATCAGCACGTCCTTCACGATCGCGATCATCGCGGGGGCGCGCAGCCCCGACGTGTACGTGTAGGCGGCGAGGATCGCGAACGCGATGATCAGCGGCAGGTCGCCGACGAACCCGGTCGTGTCGAAGCCGAGCGCGCCGATCACCACCTCGATGCCGACGAGCTGCAGCGCGATGTACGGCATCGTCGCGACGATGCCCGTCACCGCGATCGCCAGCGCGAGCATCCGGCTGCCGTAGCGCGCGTTGACAAAGTCGGCGGCCGTCACGTAGCCGTGCCGCTTCGCGATGCTCCACAGTTTCGGGAACACGACGAACGCGAACGGATAGATCAGGATCGTGTACGGCAGCGCGAAGAAGCCCATCGCGCCGGCGCCGAACACGAGCGCGGGCACCGCGACGAACGTATAGGCCGTGTAGAGATCGCCGCCGAGCAGGAACCACGTGACGATCGTGCCGAAGCGGCGTCCGCCGAGGCCCCATTCGTCGAGATGGGCGAGATCGCCGCGCCGCCAGTTCGCGGCCAGGAAACCGATGATCGTGACGCCGATGAACAGCAGGACGAAGACGAAGGTCGCGCCGAGATTCATTGCGCACCTCCTTGCGTACCGCTCGCCTTCCACGCGTTCTTGGTCTTGAAGTACACGAACGCGGTGATCACCGCGCTGATGAAGACCCAGAGCAACTGGTACCAGTAGAAAAACGGAAAACCGAACCATTGCGGTTCGATCTTGCTGTACGACGGCACCCAGACCATCGCGATCAACGGCAGTACCAGCAGCCAGAGCCAGCGCTTCGCGGCCCGGTTGGCGTCGGCATCGTGAGCCATGACGTCTCCTCTTCTATCCCGGTTATCGATCTTGTTGAGCGGGTACGGCACCGAGAGGAGCGGCGAAACGGGTAGGCTGCGGCTCCCCTGGCTTCGCGCCAGTATAGGAGCCGCGAGTACGCGGTCAAGCAGGGGCGAACCCGAGGTGATCCGCCCCTTGTCACTGGGATGCGCCGGCTTGCGCCGGCGCCTCCTGCGTCAGATCGAGAACGCGGTGTCGCGTGCGCCGTCCGTTGCTTTCAAAGCTTTCACCCACTTGCGCGCGGGCAGCTTGAGCGTGTCCTCGATCAGCTTCGCGCGGGCGTCGAGCTGGGCGAACGGCACGTCGAGCGCGGGGCCCGAGAACGCGATCGCGATACGGTTGCCGTCGTGCACTTCGGGCAGCGCGATCACGCGGTGGTCGAACGCAGCATTCAGGTGCTTCATGTTGCGCACGAAGCTCGGATGATCGCCGAACAGGTTGATCGTCGCGATGCCGGCATCGGCGAGGCAGCCGCGCACCGCGCGGTAGAACGCGACGCTGTCGAGCACGGGGCCGCGCGCGGTCGCGTCGTACAGGTCGATCTGGATCGCACCCGCCGTGCCGCGGTTGGCCGGGTCGTTGACGAAGTCCCATGCGTCGGCTTCGTGCACGGCGAGGCGCGCGTCGTCGGGCGGTAGCGCGAACATCGTGCGCGCGGCGACGATCACCGCCGGGTTCAGCTCGACGGCCTCGACCTTCGCGTGCGGCAGGAAACGATGCGAGAACTTGGTCAGCGCGCCGGTGCCGAGCCCGAGCTGGACGATCCGCTCGGGCGTTTCGAGGAACAGCAGCCAGGCCATCATCTGCTGCGCGTATTCGAGCTCGATATGCAGCGGCTTCGAGATCCGCATCGCGCCCTGCACCCACTCGGTACCGAAGTGCAGGAAGCGCACGCCGCCTTCTTCGGAGAACGTCACGGGCGCGAAGCGCGGCTTGCGCGGCGCTTCGAGCACCGGCACGTCGTCGTGTTCGTCGATGTCAGGGCGGCGCTTCACGCGCGGCGGCTGGAGTTTTTCGGAGCCGTTGTAGGCGGACGGCTTGCGTTGCTTGAATGCGCGTGCCTCGGCGGACGCGCGCTTGATCAGTCGGGTCATGATGGTTGAATCTCGCTGGGTGACGCTGGATGAGCGGACGAGAGGATAGCATTGGTGGGAGGCGGAGGCCGCCGACGCGTGCCCCGCCACGCGTGACGTCGAATCCCGTCGGCGCTACGCTGCATTCGCGGACCCACAGGAGAGCGCATGACCTCGCACGACAAGAAGATCTGGTTTCCGGCGAAGCGCTACGGCTGGGGATGGGGATTGCCGGTCGCGTGGCAGGGCTGGATCGTGCTGCTGCTGTTCGCGATCGGCGTCATCGCGAGTGCATGGCTCGTGCCGCCGCATCGGTCGCCGGTGGCGTACGGGGCATGCCTCGTGGTGCTGGTCGCGCTGCTGACTGCGGTGTGCTGGCTCAAGGGCGAGAAGCCCCGGTGGCGATGGGGCAACGACGATTGAGCTGACACATCGAAGTCGTTTTTGCTGCCTGACGACCGCGCGTCGTACGGCGGTGCATGCAGCGTCGGCTCGCCGCGCACCGGGCCCGGCAACCGCCGGAACGGGACGCCATTTTGTTCAGTTTGACACCGGCGTTGGCCAGACAGCATGCTGGTGCCGCGCATGCATTTTCTTTCGACGGGACCGGTTGCGCCGTAACGTCATCGAAGCCTGCCAATATCCGCTCTGGCCATACCTGCTCCATTACACGGGATTTCGTAAGCATGAGTCACATCCACTTCATTGGCGGGGAAAAAGGCGGCGTCGGCAAATCGCTCGCGGCCCGCGTGCTGGCCCAGTATTTCATCGATCGGAGCATGTCCTTCGTGGGCTTCGATACCGACCGATCGCACGGCGCGCTCCTGCGGTTCTATGCCGATTTTGCCGCGCCCGCCGTGCTCGACCAGCATGACAGCCTCGATCCGGTCATGGAATCGGCGCTCGAAGATCCGCAACGGCGCATACTGGTGGATCTCGCGGCCCAGACGCGGCAGTCGCTCGCCAAGTGGCTCGACGATTCGGACGTAGTCGACTTCGCCAAGGAACACGGCCTCACGCTGACGTGGTGGCACGTGATGGACACTGGACGCGATTCGGTCGATCTGCTGCGGCAATGGCTCGACGAATTCGGCGGACGAATCAAGCTGGTGCTGGTGCTGAATGAAGTCCGCGGCGATCGCTTCGAGATTCTGGAGGCCTCCGGCGAACGCGAGCGGGCCGAAGCCCTTGGCGCCAGCGTGATTACGCTGCGCCGCCTGCCCGATACGACCATGCAGAAGATCGATCGGCAAAGCGCGAGCTTCTGGGCGGCGGTCAATCATCCCGACCGCGCCGCCACGGGGCTCGGCTTGCTGGAACGGCAGCGCGTCAAGGTCTGGCTGCATCGTACTTATGAGGAGCTGGGCACGCTCGCCCTGTAGCACGGGCCCGTGACGGTGCGGAGTGTGCGGCGGGTTGCCCGCGTGGCTCATACCGGGAAAACTTGGAGGCTCGATGGCCGATCACGACAGACTGCATCCACTCCGTCCGTTCCTGAAAAACTGGGTCTGGGAGCACGGTCGAATCGGGACGCGCTATCTGGACTGCGTGGATCGCGAAATCAAGTTCGACGAAGGCAAGAAATCGCATTTCGCCGCCGAGCAATATACCTACGTGCCGCTGGGCAAGAACGCTGAGGACGACACGTCCGCGGAGGGTCCCGCGATCCACGATGCCGGACTTGCCCGCTTTTTGCGGGCGGCGCAGATGGGCACGCCCGGGGAAGCCGGCTCCGTGGCGGAGGTTCAGCGCGCGGTGCAGGATTGCGTGGAGATCGGCCTGTTCAGCGCGTATCAACGGGAGGCTCGCCAGGCATGGGCCCGCTACGCGCAGGAACCGATGTTCGAGGACGAGATCCGCGCGGCGGTCGTCGACGACATCCGGCGAATTTACGTCGGCATGCGAGAACAGCTGGCGCTGTACGATTTCAGTGTGCTCTACGGCTTGCCCACGCCGCTGCTGATCAGCGACACCCCCTTCATCGACTGGCGCGTGATCGCCAGTCCGGCACTTCCGTTCGTCTCGCTTCCGCTGGGACCTTACTGCCTGCTGGTAGGCGCGCCGTCGGGCAGAAGTAGCCGAATCGGCCCGGTGGTCTGGAAGGCCGCTGCCGCGCTGGGGCCGTTGAAGGACCACAACCGCCGGATCGAGGAGCATGCACGGCTGTGGCTGGTGGCGACCACCGATGATCAACTCGTCGCGGCACAAAGTCGCATCGTCTCGGCCG
>NZ_JACFYV010000207.1:0-11814 GCF_016759955.1 Burkholderia sp. KCJ3K979 | reverse complement strand
CTGCCCGACGCCGCCGCGCATTGCCGCACCGCGCCCGTACTGGCGCGGCCGTTCCCGGTCGGCGACGGCGCGTCGCTGCTGCGCCGCCGCCCCGACCTGCGCGAGAGCGAGCGCCAGCTGGCCGCCGCGAATGCGCGGATCGGCGTGGCGACGGCCGAGCTGTATCCGTCGATTTCGCTCGGCGGCTCGGTGAACTGGCTGTCGACCGGCGGCGATCCGTCGACGCTCGGCGACAAGTACGCGATCGCCTGGGGCGTCGGCCCGCTGATCACGTGGCGCTTCCCGAACATGGCGGCGAGCCGCGCGCGGCTCGCGCAGGCCCGCGCCGACGACACGCTCGCCCGTGCGCAATTCGATGCGCAGGTGCTGCGCGCGCTGAAGGAAACCGAGCAGGCGCTGGCTCGCTACGGCGCCGCGTGGCGCCGCCGCGCCGCGCTCGAAACCGCCCGCGCCGAACATGCGCGCGCCTATCGCCTCGCCGAGCTGAACTACGAAGCCGGCGCCCTCGATTTCCTCGGCGTGCTCGACGCGCAGCGCAGCCTCGTCGCGGTCGATTCGGCGCTGGCCGAGTCGACGCAGCAGGTCTCGCTCGACCAGGTCGCCGTGTTCAAGGCGCTCGGAGGCGGCTGGCAACCGTAGCCGGCCGCGTTCGCAGTGTCCCTGTCCGTTCTCTTGCACGCCAAC
The DNA here is from genome assembly GCF_016759955.1 of Burkholderia sp. KCJ3K979. Taxonomy (NCBI): domain Bacteria; kingdom Pseudomonadati; phylum Pseudomonadota; class Betaproteobacteria; order Burkholderiales; family Burkholderiaceae; genus Burkholderia; species Burkholderia sp. KCJ3K979. The sequence goes on along the minus strand of NZ_JACFYV010000207.1, from coordinate 11,130 downwards.
TCATCATTCCGATCATGAGCACGACTGCCGTACCCGAAAAAGCCAAAACCGCCCGGTTCTCCCGGCGCCAACTGATCGCCGCGGGCGTCGTGCTCGCCGTCATCGCGCTCGCCGTGTTCGGCTGGCACTGGTGGACCGTCGGCCGTTTCATCGAAAGCACCGACGACGCATATGTCCGCGCCGACGTCGTGACCGTCAGCTCCCGCGTGTCGGGTTACGTCACGCAGGTCGCCGTCGACGACAACCAGCCGGTGAAGCGCGGCGACGTGCTCGTGCGGCTCGACGATCGAGACTATCGCGCGAAGGTCGACGATGCGCAGGCCGCCGTGGCAGCGGCCGACGCGACGCTGCAAGCCGAGCAGGCAGCGGCTTCGACGCTCGACGCCCAGATCGGCCAGCAGCGCAGCCAGATCGCGCAGGCCGATGCCGACGCGGCCGCCGCGCGCGCCGAAGCCGCACGGCGCGACGCCGATGCGACGCGCTACAAGCAACTGCTGGCCGAATCCGCCGCGAGCGGACAGCGCTGGGAACAGGCCCACGCGGATGCGCTGAAGGCGCGCGCCGAACTGGCCCGCGCCGGCGCCGCCGTGCGGGTGCAGACCGACCAGCAGACCGTGCTGCAGCGCCGCCGCGAACAGAGCACGGCCGCGATCGCGCAGGCGCGTGCGCGGCTTGCGGCGGCCCAGGCGAAGCTGGCGCTCGCGCAGCTCGATCTCGACCACACGGTGATCCGCGCGACGCGCGACGGCAGCGTCGGCCAGCGCGCGGTGCGGGCGGGCCAGTACGTCGAAGTCGGGATGCCGCTGCTCGCGGTGGTGCCGCTGAGCGACGTGTACGTGGTCGCGAACTTCAAGGAAACGCAGTTGGGCGCGATGCACGACGGCCAGCCCGTCCAGATCGACGTCGACACCTATTCGGGCCATACGCTGCACGGCCGCGTGATCGGCCTCGCGCCGGGCTCGGGCGCGCAGTTCGCGCTGCTGCCGCCCGACAACGCGACCGGCAACTTCACGAAGATCGTGCAGCGCATCCCGGTGAAGATCCGCGTCGATGCGCCGCCGGCCGGTGTCGTGCTGCGACCCGGGATGTCGGTGATCGCGCGCGTCGACACGCGCGGCACGCAAGGGGCCGGCACGTGAGCACGACGACCGCGCAGGCTGCGCACGAAGACACCGTTTCGCTGCGCGCGTGGGTCGCGGTGCTCGGCGGCGTGTTCGGCTGCTTCATGGCCGGCATGAACGTGCACGTGACCAATGCGTCGCTGCCCGACATCCGCGGCTCGCTCGGCGCGAGCTTCGAGGAAGGCTCGTGGATCACCACCGCGTACCTCGTCGCCGAGATCGTCGTGATTCCGCTCACCGGCTGGCTCGTGCAGGTGTTTTCCGCGCGACGCGTGCTCTTGGTCGGCGCGACCGGCTTTCTCGCGTTTTCGCTCGCGTGCTCGGTCGCGCCGAGCATCTCGACGATGATCATCGCGCGGGCGCTGCAGGGCGCGTTCGGCGGCGTGCTGATCCCGCTGTCGTTCCAGCTGATCGTCACCGAATTGCCGCCGTCGAAACATCCGCTCGGGATGGCGCTGTTCGCGATCGCGAACAACGTCGCGCAGGCGGCGGGGCCGTCGGTCGGCGGGTGGCTCACCGACATGTATTCGTGGCGCTGGATCTTCTATCTGCAGATTCCGCCGGCGATCGCGCTGGTCGCGGCGATCGGCTGGGCGATCCGGCCCGTGCCGGTGCAGCTCGGGATGCTCAGGCGGGCCGACTGGTTCGGCATCGCGACGATGGCGGTCGGCCTGAGCGCGCTGCAGATCGTGCTGGAGGAGGGCGGGCGCAAGGACTGGTTCGCGTCGGACCTGATCGTCGAGCTGTCGATCGTCGCGGCGCTCGGGCTGGCGGCGTTCGTCGCGATCGAGCTGCGGCGCAAGGAGCCGTTCATCAACCTGCGGCTGCTCGGCCAGTACAACTTCGGGATCGCGAGCCTGATGCAGTTCCTGTTCGGCGCGGTGGTGTTCGGCGTGGTGTTCCTCGTGCCGAACTACTTCGCCGAGCTGCACGGCTACAGCGCGCGCGACATCGGCCTCGCGATGATTCCGTACGGGCTCGTGCAGTTCGCGATGTCGTTCCTGACGCCGCCGCTGATGCGCCGCACCAGCCCGCGCACGACGATCGTGCTCGGCTTCGTGCTGGTCGCGGCCGGCTGCCTGATGAACATCCATCTCGACGCCGATGCGGCATCGAACGTGATCGTCCCGTCGCTGATCGTGCGCGGGATCGGGCAGTCGTTCGTCGTGATCGCGCTGGCCGTGATGGCCGTCGACGGGATCGAGAAGGCGCAGCTCGGCTCCGCGTCGGGCGTGTTCAACATGGTCCGCAACGTCGGCGGCGCGATCGGCATCGCGGTGATGAGCCAGATCGTCGTCGAGCGGCAGAAGCTGCATGCGATGCGTATCGGCGAGACGGTCACGCCGTTTTCCGAAGCGTTCCAGGAGCGGATGGCGATGCTTGCGCGGCTGCTTGCCCGCGTGCATGCGCCGCGCGCGGACGTGCTGCCCGGCGGATCGATCTCCGGCGTGCAGGAGATGGCGCTCGGGCTCGTGAACCAGCGCGTGATGCGCGAGGCGCTGCTGATGGCGTACAGCGATACGTTCCTGATCGCGGGAATCGCGATGATCGGGTGTACGGCGGCGGCGTTCGTGTTGAGGGGGAGGAAGAAGGCGTAGCGGCGGGGGCCGCAACGGGCCGGGCAGGCGTGCCCGCGGGCGGTGCGCGGGCACGGAGACGAACGCGCTCGGACCGGTCCGATGGTGGCGAGCGCGCGGCTCTGCAACAATGCACGATCGGCCACGATGCCCCTGTTTTCCGCCGGCCGTGCGCATGCAGGTTCGTTGCGCAACGCGTCACATGCTGCCGGCATGCCCGATCGTTCTCCTGCCCATGCTCCGGATTTCCACGCTGTTCGTCGCCGTCGCACTGTGTTTCGTGGCACTTCCGCCCGCCCATGCCGACGACCGCGCCCGCTGGCCGGCCGCGTCCGAGGGCCGGCCGCTTGTCGGCGTCCAGACGAAGATCCAGTCGTTGACGCCCGCCGATGCGCGGCAGATCCGACAGACCGGCTTCGACTTCGTCCGCTTCGGCGTATGGACCGATCGTCTCGATCGTGCGGACTACCGTCGCCAGGTCGACGAGGCATTCGCGGCGGCGCGCGCGGCTCGGCTGCCGGTGTTGCTGACCGTGCGTATGCTCGCGCCGCTGGGGCAAGACGATGGAGCGCGCGAAGCGAAGATGGACCGCCCGTCGCTCGTGGCGGCCGGCGCCCGTTTGGCCGGCGCGGTGACGCAGCTCGCCGCGCGATACGACCGCGCGCTGGTGGCGATCGAGCTGTGGAACGAACCGGATCTGGGCCGTTATTGGCCGACCGGCGACGTCGCGCACACCTTCCCGCCGTTTGCCGAAGGCGTGTGCCGCGGCCTGGCCGCGCGCCGGCCGTCCGCTCCGGTCGTCGGCTTCGGCTTCGCACGGCCGCCGCTGCCCGGCAGCGTGCCCGACCGTCTGCTGGCCGGCATGGTTGCAGCATCACCCGCGTGCCTCGACGCCGTGTCGTACCACGCGTACGGGATGACGCCGCCGCAGATCCGCGATGCCGCGCGCGACATTCGCGCGCGCTACGGCCTGCCGGCGCTCGTGACCGAAGACGGCGCGGCGTCGGCGGGCGTCGATGGCAACGCGCGGCAGGCGCGCCGTGTGCGCATGCTGCTCGATGCGCGCGCGACGCTCGGCACGCCGCTGCTGTCGGTCTACGAATGGGCCGATACGGCGAATGCGAGCGATGCGGCGCAGCGCAGCTACGGGCTCGTGCGCGCGGACCGGTCGCCGAAGCCCGCGCTCGAGGCGGCCCGCGCGTCGCTGCGCGCGACGACGTCGAAGCCGTAGCCGACCGTCAAGCCGGCTCGCGCGTGCGGATCGACCACAGCGCGACGGCGAACAAGGCGACGCTGGACAGGTGCCGCAGGTAGCTGCCGAGATCCGGCTCGAACAGCATCGAGACCGCGACATGGCCGAGCAGCAGGCACGCGAGCAGTTCGCCGTTGCGGGGCAGACCGTTTCCACCTTCACCGGCACGCCGCACGGGAACGCGTCGCCATGCGGCGCAGAGAAACAGCGCGACCAGCGCCTGCATCGCGAATCCCTTCGGATCGAACGAGAACAGCACCGGCAGGTTGAGCCGCACGAGCGAATACGCATAGTTGCCCGCGAAATGGACGAACGAATCGGGCGGAAACGGATTGTAGAAACTCGTGCGCGCGCCGAACGGCGACGCATACACGAGATAGTCGACCGCGAGGTCGCGCGGCTGCTGAAGCAGCGTATAGGCGGCATTCGGCAGCGCGACGAGCACGGCGACGACCAGCAATGCGCCGGCCAGCCTCGGCAGCGTCGACACCCGGCGCCACACCCATGCCGCGAGCGCGATCGCGACGATCAACGCGAAGTAGCTGCGGATCGTCGCCGCATAGCCGAGATACAGCACGACGGCGATCGGCATCGCGTCGGCCGGCCCGCGTACGCGCGCAACGGCGAGCACCGCGATCGACATCGCGACGACGAGCGTGTCCTTGCTCGCGACGAACAGGTTGAAGAACAGGCACGGCGCAATCAACGCGAGATGGGCGACCAGCGCGCCGAGCCGCCGTGTCGCGCGTAGCGCGATCCAGATCGTGGCGACGCCCAGCGCGACGACGAACACGGCCGTGCCGGCGCCGCCGAGCGCCTGGTACAGCTTGCCGACCGCGTCGAACGACGAGCCGTCGTAGGTCGAGCCGCCGCCGATCTGCGTCTGGATCTTGTCTGCGTCGCGGAAGATGAATTCCGGCAGCAGCGCGCGCGCATTCGCATAGACGCCGACGTACAGCAGCGCGAGACACGCGGCGACGGCATTGCGCAAGCCGCGGCTCAGCAGCGGACCGCTCGCGATCAGCTTACGCAGCATCGGCCGCTCCCGGCCGGATGGCGCGGCGCACCGTCGGGGCGCGCGACGACACGATCCATGCGAGCCACGCGAACACCGCGATGCTCGCGACGAGATGCGCGACGGCTGCGCCGATCGCGTGCCCGTCATGCACGAGCGCGATCGTCATCGGTACGCACGCGAGCGTCAGCACGGCCATCACGCACGCGACCACGCGGCCTGCCCGCAACGCGACGGCGGCGGCCCACAGCACGTCGCACGCGGCGCGCAGCACGAACGACAGCAGCAGGATCGCGAGGATGACCGTCGACGGCAGGTCGTTGCCTTCATGCGCGAGCCGGAACAGCCGCGGATGCACGGTGACGATCGCGAGCGCGGCCGCGCCGGTCAGGATCGCCGACCCGCGCAACGCGTGCGCCAGTTCGCCGCGAAACGCCTGTGGTGCGCGGCGCGGACAGTCGAGCGCACGCACGAGGCGCGGCGCGGCGACCGCCGCGACGGTGGCCGACGCGATCGTCTGGATCGCGTTCGCGATCGACCAGACGAACACGTAGCGGCCGAGCTCGCCCGCATCGAGCATCGCGGATGCGACGAAGCGTTCGAGATACTGCAGCACCGACAGCAGCAGCAACGCGACGAAGAACGGCGCGCCGCTGCGCCAGACCGTCGCGAGCGGCAAGCGCGTGGCCGATAGCGCGGGCATCGCCGGCAGCCGGCGCGCGGTGCGCGAAATCAGCAGCCAGCCGAGCGCGACGACGATCACGTCGCCGGCGAGCCAGATCGCGAACACGCCGTCGATCGACCCGACCACGCGCGCCGCGAGCGCGGCGACCGCGACGCCGGCCCACGCGCCGGTCCGCACGAACAGCAGCCATGACGCCGCGCGGGCGCGATGCAGCGAGAACAGCCACGTGTTGACTTCGAGCGCCGCATGTTCGGCGCATGCGACGAGCGTCACCAGGACGAGCGGCACGTCGGCCAGCGCGCCCGCCCGCGGCCGCCCGAAGAACGCGCCGACCGGCAGCGCGGCCGCGCCGCACAGCACGACATGGACGCCCGCATACAGCACGGAGAGCCGCATGCAGGTCCGGATCGCATCGCGCGGATCGGGGCCGGCGAGCCGCCGGTTGATTTCGGTGCTGAAGCCGAGGCCGAGTACCTTCGACGCGACGACCGACACCGCGAGCGCGACACCATAGACGGCTACCGCTTCGAAGCCGAGCGTGCGCGCGACGACGATCGTCAGCACGAATTTGAGGCCGAGCGCACCGACCCGCAGCGCGAGGCGCGACGATGCGGCCTTCATCGCGCCGCTCCGTCGTGGAGCGCAGCCCGCAGCGCGGCGACGATTCGCTCGCGTTCGCGGGCGAGCCGCGCGATGCCGGTGTCGGTCTGCGTCCAGAAGCGGCGCAGCGCGTCGGGGGCGAACAGCGTGTCGCATACCGCATTCGCATCGAAATCGGCTGCGTTCGCGACCCAGTGGCCGACGCCGAGATCGGCATACGCGCCGAACCCCTTGCGCTCGTAGCTCAGGTGATAGGCCGGCACGCCATGCAGGATCGACTCGAGCGCGCCGTGCAGGCGCACGGAGACGACCGCATCGGGCGTGTCGCCGGCGAGCACGTCCTTCAGCGTGCGCGTATCGTCGAAGCCGCGTTCCCGGTAGTACGCGGCGTCGTCGTTGCCGCGCCCCGTGCTTTGCACGGCGAACGTGATGCGGCAGAACGCGCCGAGCCGTTCGATCAACGCTTTCGTCTGCGCGTGGTAACGCGCGCATTGCGCGGCGTTCCACGCGGGCGGACGGCGCAGCACCAGCGCGATGTGGCCGGGGCGGGCCGGCGGCACATGCGCGTGCTCGCGCAGGCCGGCCGCCCGACGGCCGAATTCGAGCACCGCGAGATCGGGCGCCCGCCGGGTGTTCGGGTTGGCGGCGAGCAGCGCCATCGAACGATCGTCGCGCACGAACACGGTGTGGAAGCCCGCGAGCAGCGACGTCAGGTGGCCGGCGAGCATCGCATTGCCGGCAGCCGGGCCGATGCTCTGCGGCAGATAGACGGCCGGCTTGCGCGCCGCGCGTGCCGCACGCATCTGCACGAGGTGCCCGGCTTCGAGCTTGAGCGCCTCGACGCTGTTGCGCGCGCGCAGGTAGCCGCCGCCGACGCCGACGATCAGGTCGACCTGTTTCAGCAGGCCGCGCAGGTCGGCCAGCGCCGGATTGGCGCCGACGGGCAGCGCCGCCATCGCCGCGCCGATCAGCCGCCCGGCGGCGCCGGCGGCGAGCACGGGCGCGGGCCGCACGTCCGGATGAGCGGGGAACGACGCGGGATCGGCCGCGACGACGGACACGCGCGTGTCGGCGCCGAACGCGCCGCGCAGCAGCCCGACCGACAGCTCGACGAGCAGCCCGTCGCCGGAGTTGCGTGCGCTGTACGCGTGCAGCAGCGCCACGTGAACGGGGCGGCTCATCATGCGTTCTCCCGCAGCAGGTCGCGATAGACGGCGAGGGTGCGATCGACCATCGCGTCCGCCGAGAAATGGGGGTAGGCGCGTGCGCATTGTTCGCGCATCAGCCGGTGCGCGGCCGGATGCTCGACGAGCCGGCCGACCATCGACGCGAACGCGGCCGGATCGTCGCTGTTCGATACCGTCAGCCCGACGCGGTGGTCGGCGATCAGCTCGGTCGCGCCCGACACCTGCGTGGCCACGATCGGCACCCGTGCGGCGACGGCTTCGAGGCACACGTACGGAAACCCTTCGTAGCGGCTCGGCAGCGCGAGCAGGTCGAACGCGGAGAAGTAGCGGCGCGCGGCGTCGACGCGGCCCGCGATGCGCAGGTTCGCCGGCAGGTCGTGCGCCTCGTCGCCCGCTGCCCGGTCGAAGTCGCCCGAGCCGACCGCGACGACCTGCACGCGATTGCCGAAGCGTTCGTCGAGTACGCGCGCGATCCGCACGAGGCGGTCGATTCCCTTCTGGTGATCGAACCGCCCGACGAACCCGACGACGAACGGGTGATCGGCCAGCCCGAGCGCGATGCGTGCCGCCTGGCGCGCGAGCAGCATCGGCGGCGTGACGCCGTTCTCGACGAGCCGGATGCGCTCGCGCGCGATGCCGAGCGCATGCAGGTGATCGGCTTCGTCCTGCGACACGGCGATCACCGCGTCCGAGCACGCATTGCCGAGCACGCGTTCGACGCTGCCGTAGAACGCGCGCTTCGCAGGCGACAGCGTCGGGTTCAGCGTATAGACCGCATGCGGCGTGTAGACCTGCTTCCAGGGCCCGCGGCACAGGCGCGCGAGCGCGCCGGCCTTCGAGCTGTGGCTGTGCACGATGTCGGGCCGGATCCGGCGCAACAGCCGGCGCAGCGCGAGCATGCCGCGCAGGTCGTGTGCGCCGACCGCGCGCCGCAGCGGCAGCCGGTGCACGGTCTTGCACCGCGCGGCCGCGTCGGCCAGCATCGCGTCGTCGAAGCGCTCGCCGAGCGGCGCGATCAGGTGGATGTCCGCGTAGCCGCGTGCGTGCAGACCGGCGATCAGGTCGGTCAGGTGGACGGCGACACCGCCGCCGGCGGCTTCGACGACGAGCGCGATGCGCAGCGCCGGCGCGGCGGGGGTCGAAGCCGGTGGGTGCGTGTCGGGTTGAAGGGGGGCGCGCTCGTCGAATGACGGCGCGAATGCGATGTCGCTCATGCGGACCTCCGCAGCAGACGTTGAAGTGCCGCGCGCAGGCGGGCGAGGTGCGTACAGCGCCGCGCGTCGCACGTGTAGCGGTACGCTTCGTAGCGGTAGCCGCCGTATTTCGAGCCGAAGGCCGATGCGCCCGTGCGCGGATCGAGGCCGTTCAGCACGACGCCGGGCTGGGCGTCGGGCCGCTGCGGCAGGCGCTTCGCGGCTTCGACGAGTTCGCCGGCCCGCGTCGAGCCCGCGCGTGCGACGAGGAGCGTCGCGTCGGCATGGGCGCCGAGCCAGGTCGAGTCGGTGGCGGCGAGCAGCGGGGCGGAATCGACGACGACGAGGTCGTAGCGCGCGCGCAGCGACGCGAGCAGCGCGCCGAGGCCGGCCTGCTGCAGCAGCGCGGTCGGCGCGCTCGGCAGTTCGCCGGTCGGCAGGAAGTCGAGATTCGGCGCGACGTCGCGCCGGATGGCGTCGTCGGCGTGCGCGCGGCCGGCGAGCAGCGCCGCGAAGCCCGCGCCGCGTTCGAGTCCGAAGTACTGGTGCAGATAGCCCTTGCGCAGATCGCCGTCGATCAGCAGCACGCGCCGGCCGCTCGCCGCATGCACCGCCGCGAGGTTGACCGATACGAACGACTTGCCGGTGCCGGGTGCGGGGCCCGTGACCAGCACCAGCGGATGCGCGCGATCGGCGAGCGCGAAGTGCAGTGCGGTCTGCAGGCTGCGCAGCCCTTCGATCGCCGGTTCGTACGGATCGTCGTACGCGAGCACGTGCAGGCCCGGGTCATGACGTTCGACCGCGCGCATCAGCTTGCGCTGGCGGGCGGCGGCAGGCAGCACCGCGCGCACCGGCAGCGACGTGTGGCGCTCGATCTCGTCGACGGCGGTCAGGCCGCCGTACAGGAATTCGCGCGCGAATGCGGCGATCAGCCCGAGCGCGAGGCCGGCCAGCGCGGCGGCGGCGATCACGACCGGCCGGTTCGGCCGCACCGGATCGGCCGGCGCGACGGCCGCATCGACCACGCGCACGCTCGCCGTCCTGCCGGCCTGCACGAGTTCGAGTTGCTGGGTGTTGTTCAGCAGCGCGGTGTACAGGTCCGCGTTCACCTTCACGTCGAGCCGGGCGCGCACTTCCTCGCTTTGCTGGGCGGGCAGCCGGGCGATGCGCGCGTCGAGCGCGCCCTGCTGGCGCTTCAACGTCGCGAGCTGCGCGTCGAGCGCGGCCATGTCGGGGTGCGTCGGCAGGAAGCGGCGGGACAGTTCGTCGTGTTTCTGCTGCAGTTCGAGCAGGCGCGTCTGCAGGTCGGCGCCTTGTTGCAGGACGACCTTGCCTTCTTCCTCGAGATCGACCGAGCCGGTGCGGCTGCGCAGGGTCGCGTAACGCGTTTCCGCGCGCTCGAGCTGGCCTTTCACGATCGGCAACTGCTCGTTCAGGAACGCGAGCGATTGCGCGGCCTCGGCCGTGCGGCGCGCGATGTTCTGTTCGACGTAACGGTTGGCGATCGCGTTGAGCGTCGCGCTGATGTCGACGGGATCGTGGCCGCGTAGCGACGCGACGAGCACACCCGATTGCTTCACCTTCTCCTGGACGTCGAGCGCGGTGCGCAGCGTGTCGATCGTTTCCGCGCGCGATTGACGCACCAGCGTGAAGCGCGTGCCGGGCAGCGCGTCGAAGCCGGTGATGTCGAGGTGCAGCGGGCCGTAGCGCGTGTCGAAGGTTTCCGTGCGGCCGATCGTGCCGACCGCATCGGCCGTCAGGTTCGCGCCGGTGAGCCGGTAACGCGTGTCGTCGAGCCGCACGACCTGGAACGTGTCGCCTTCCGCGCGCGTCGGTACGTCGAAGCGCACGACGTCGATCCGCTCCTGCCCCCACGCATAGCCGCCGAAACCGAACAGGCCGGGTTTCACCGCGCCGTCGTTGAAGCGCGCGACGAACGCGCCGATCATCGGCACGCGGGCGGGGGCCGCGACGATATAGGCGCGCAGGTCTTCCACCGCGCGCGTGACGACGAGCCGCGACGACAGGATCTGCGCCTCGGCCGACGCGGGCGACGCGACGTTGAAGAACGACGCGGCATCGCCGAGCAGGTTCTTCGACGCGGCGTCGGTCGCATCGTCGGTCTGGATCATCAGGTCGGCCTGGTAGATCGGCGGCGCGACGAACGCATACAGCGCGCCGGCGGCGACGCAGGCCGCCGTGATCGACGCGATCGTCCAGCGTGCCTGGCGCAGGACGTCGAGCACGCGGATCAGGTCGATCTCGCGTTCGGGGGAAGCGGTACTCGTCATGGCTGGGGTCCGGAGAAGGAGGCGGTGATGTGCGGCCAGCGCGCGGCGAGCCGCGGCAGCCAGCTGCCGACCGCGAGATCGATCAGCGCCGCGCAGCGCACGAAGTCGTCGCGCGTGCCGCGGTAGGGGTCGGGGATGTCGACGCCGAGCGGCGCGCCGTCGGCGATCCGCGCGTACTCGCCGAGACGGAACACGCGGCCGCGCAGGAA
>NZ_JACFYV010000206.1:0-11884 GCF_016759955.1 Burkholderia sp. KCJ3K979 | reverse complement strand
CCCCGCCGCTTCCGCTCCAAGACGCTCACCGCCGCCCTCGCGTTCCTGCTCGGGTCGATCGGCGCACACCGCTTCTATCTGTACGGTTTCCGCGACGTGTATGGCTGGGCCCACTTGCTCGCCACGATCGTCGGCATCCCGGGCTTCCTGCTGCTCGCCGCGACCCAGCGCAGCGCCGGCCTCGGCTGGTGGCTCGCGGTACCCGGCGCCATCTCGCTGCTGGCGGCGTTTCTCGCCGCACTCGTCTACGGGCTGCGCCCCGACGAAAAATGGGATGCGCAATTCAACGCGGACACCGGCAAGCACAGTCAGTCGGGCTGGACGGTGATCTTCGTCGTGATTTTCTCGCTGCTGATCGGCGCGTTCCTGTTGATGACCGCGCTCGCGCTGTCGTTCCAGACATACTTCGAATCGCAGGTCGAAGCAGCCAAGCAGATTTCGCAGTAAGCACGACCAATACGGTCGATACGGCTCGCCAGCAACTGCGTTGCCTGCCGGTCAGAACAGGTTCAACTGCATGTCGTCGCGCGACTTCGCGCCGGCTGCACGAACCGCGACACGCGGCGCCGGCACCGCGGCGGCCGGCGCACCGCTGAACCGCGACAGATCGAGAATGCCGTTCATGCGTTCGTTCAACCCGAGCCGCTTGACCGCCTGACGGAAGCGCTGCCGCAACAGGTCGGCCCAGATCCCCTCCCCCTTCATCCGTTTCGAGAAATCCGAGTCGTAATCCTTGCCGCCGCGCATGTCGCGCACGCGGTTCATCACGCGCTCCGCACGATCGGGAAAATGCGCGGCAAGCCACTGCTTGAACAGCGGCGCGACCTCCCACGGCAACCTCAGGATGATGTAGCTCGCATGCGTCGCGCCGGCTTCCGCGCAGGCCTCCAGCACGCGCTCCATGTCGGGCTCGGTCACGAACGGGATCACCGGTGCGATGCTCACGCCGACCGGCACGCCTGCATCGCGCAGTGCACGGATCGTGCGCAACCGCCGCGCCGGGGTGGCCGCGCGCGGCTCGAGCGTGCGCGCGAGCTCGGCATCGAGCGTCGTGATCGTGACCGCCGCCATCACCTGCCCGCGTTCGGCCATCGGCGCGAGCAGGTCGAGATCGCGCTCGATCAGCGACGACTTCGTGATCGCCGCGAACGGCAGCCCGCGATCGTGCATCACCTGGATCACGCTGCGCGTGATGCGCAGGTCGCGCTCGACCGGCTGGTACGCGTCGGTATTGACGCCGAGCGCGATCGGTTCCGGCACGTAGCGCTTGCGCGAAATCTCGCGCTCGAGCAGTTCGGCCGCGTTCACCTTCGCATAGATGCGGCTTTCGAAATCGAGCCCCGGCGACAGCCCGAGGTAGCTGTGCGTCGGCCGCGCGAAGCAGTAGATACAACCGTGCTCGCAGCCGCGATACGGATTGAGCGACACGCTGAACGGAATATCGGGCGACTGGTTGCGCGTCAGGATGCTCTTCGCCCGCTCCTCGAAGACCTGCGTGCGCAGCGGCGCGGGGAAATCGGCATCGTCGGACGCGTGCGTCCAGCCGTCGTCCACAGCTTCGCGCTGCGCGATTTCATACCGCCCCTGCAGGTTGTCGACCGCACCGCGCCCCTTGCGGGGCACGGGCGGCGCTATCGGAAATTCGTTGTCGGACCGATCGTCCATGTGCCCACCCATTCGCCTGCGCCCAATACTGTACATTTATACAGTATTGGGCGCAGCATGCCAAGGGCGGGATAAAGGGCCCGACGGCGAACCGCCGTCGCGTCACTCGCCGACGGCGATCGTCAACGTTTCCTTGATTTCCTCCATCACGACATAGCTCTTCGACTGCACGGCGCCCGGCAACTGCAGCAGGATGTCGCCCAGCAGTTTCCGGTAGTCGGCCATCTCGCCGATCCGCGCCTTGATCAGGTAGTCGAAATCGCCGGAGACGAGATGGCATTCGAGCACCTCGTCGATCTTCATCACTTCCCGGCGGAATTGCTCGAACATGTTGCCGCCCTTGTGGCCGAGCGTGATCTCCACGAACACCAGCAGCGCGGCCCCCAACTGGCCCGGATCGACCCGCGCGTGATAGCCGGTGATCACGCCATCGCGCTCCATGCGCCGCACGCGCTCGATGCACGGCGTGACGGTCAGGCCGACCTGTTCCGCGAGGTCTTTCATCGCCATCCGGCCGTCGTCCTGGAGCAGTTTCAGGATGCGCCGGTCGAGCTTGTCGAGCGAGCGTACGGGCTGACGTTGCGTTCTCATTTGTTTATGCTGAAAACCAGAAAAATACAATAACAAAAACTGCACATTCGACAATACCATAGCGCAAAAAACTAGATCAGCTAGAGGTTACACGGAGCCGCAGGTGCGCCCGGCCTCGACCTGATTCCTTCGATCTGGAGCAGCTATGCGAGTCGTCATTCTGGGCAGCGGTGTAGTGGGCGTGGCAAGCGCGTATTACCTCGCGCGCGCCGGCCATGAAGTCACGGTGATCGACCGGGAAGCCGGCCCGGCGCTGGAGACCAGTTTCGCGAACGCAGGCCAGATCTCGCCCGGCTATGCGGCGCCGTGGGCCGCACCCGGCGTGCCGCTGAAGGCCGTCAAATGGATGTTCGAAAAGCATGCGCCGCTCGCGATCCGCCTCGACGGCACGCGCTTCCAGCTCCAGTGGATGGTTCAGATGCTGCGCAACTGCACGGCCGAGCGCTATGCAGTCAACAAGGGCCGGATGGTCCGTCTCGCCGAATACAGCCGCGACTGCCTGCAGGCGCTGCGCGCCGATACCGGCATCCAGTACGAAGGCCGCACGGGCGGCACGCTGCAACTGTTCCGCACGCAGCAGCAGCTCGACGGCGCGGCGAAGGACATCGCCGTGCTGCAGGAAGCGAACGTGCCGTTCGAACTGCTGTCGCCGGCCGAGTTGAAGCAAGCCGAGCCGGCGCTCGCCGCCGTCTCGCACAAGCTGACGGGCGGACTGCGCCTGCCGGGCGACGAAACGGGCGATTGCCAGCTGTTCACGACGCGCCTCGCCGCGCTCGCCGAATCGCTCGGCGTCAAGTTCCGCTACAACACGCCGATCGATGCGCTCGCGATCGCGGGCGGCAAGATCGCCGGCGTGCAGTGCGGCAGCGAGACGGTGCGCGCGGATGCGTACGTCGTCGCGCTCGGCTCGTACTCGACGAACTTCATCTCGAACCTGATGAAGATCCCCGTCTATCCGCTGAAGGGCTATTCGATCACCGCGCCGATCGTCGACGCAGCGGCCGCGCCCGTATCGACCGTGCTCGACGAGACCTACAAGATCGCGATCACGCGCTTCGACCAACGCATCCGCGTCGGCGGCATGGCGGAAATCGTCGGCTTCGACAAGACGCTGCGCGCGGCGCGCCGCGAGACGCTCGAAATGTGCGTAAACGACCTGTTCCCGGGCGGCGGCGACACGTCGAAGGCCACGTTCTGGACGGGCCTGCGCCCGATGACGCCGGACGGCACGCCGATCGTCGGCCGCACGCCGGTGTCGAACCTGTTCCTGAACACCGGCCACGGCACGCTCGGCTGGACGATGTCGTGCGGCTCCGGCCAACTGCTCGCCGACCTGATCTCCGGGAAGAAGCCGGCGATCCAGGCCGACGACCTGTCGGTGCATCGTTACCTGAAGGACGCGCCCGGCCAGACGCGCCCGGCCTACGCGTAAATCGGAACGGCCCGCGGCGGTGCGGGCTCGTTGCATCAGCGAAAAAGGCGCCCTCGGGCGCTTTTTTCGTTTCGGCGACTGCGCGTGCGAGCGCCCGCTCGGCACGAGGCTTCGGTCGACTTGTGCATGGCGCTTGTCGCGCGTCGGGCGAATCGACGCTATCGAACGGACGTACGTGCGCGACGATGCGTTCCGCACGGCACGGGGCGACCGCGGATCGTCCGGGCGAACGACGCCCGCGCCCCTTCAGGCGATGACACAACAAAAAGGGGCGCTCATTGCGCCCCTCGTGCTACATGCTTACCGCCGAAGCGTCACGCCGCATCAGCCGAGCTCGGTCACGAGCTCCGGCACGAGCGAGAACAGATCGCCGACGAGGCCGTAATCGGCCACGCTGAAGATCGGCGCTTCCGGGTCCTTGTTGATCGCGACGATCACCTTCGAATCCTTCATGCCGGCCAGATGCTGGATCGCACCCGAGATGCCGACCGCGATGTACAGCTGCGGCGCGACGATCTTGCCGGTCTGGCCGACCTGGTAGTCGTTCGGCACGTAGCCGGCGTCGACTGCCGCGCGCGATGCGCCGAGCGCCGCCGACAACTTGTCGGCCAGCGGCTCCAGCACCTTCGTGTAGTTTTCGCCGCTGCCCAGACCACGGCCGCCCGACACGATGATGCTCGCCGACGTCAGTTCCGGACGGTCCAGCTTCGTCACTTCACGGCTCACGAACTGCGACTTGCCGGCGTCTGCCGCTGCTTCGATCTTGTCGACCGATGCGCTGCCGCCTTCCGCTGCCACCGGATCGAAACCGGTCGCACGCACCGTGATGACCTTGATCGGATCGCTCGACTGCACCGTCGCGATCGCGTTGCCCGCGTAGATCGGGCGCTCGAACGTGTCGGCCGAATCGACTGCCGTGATGTCCGAGATCTGCGCGACGTCCAACTTCGCGGCGATGCGCGGCGCGATGTTCTTGCCGTAAGCCGTGGCCGGCGCGAGGATGTGCGAGTAGTCCTTCGCGATGTTCAGCGCGGTCGCTTCGACGTTTTCCGCCAGGCCTTCGGCCAGTTGCGGCGCGTCGGCCAGCAGCACCTTCGAGACACCTGCGATCTTCGCTGCCGCGTCGGCAGCCGCTTGCGCGTTGTGGCCCGCGACCAGCACGTGGATGTCGCCGCCGATCTTCGCGGCCGCCGCCACCGTGTTCAACGTCGCGGCCTTGATCGACGCGTTGTCGTGTTCTGCAATCACCAGAATCGTCATTTCTTTCCGCTCCCTCTTACAGCACCTTGGCTTCGGTCTTCAGCTTCTCGACCAGCGTCTTCACGTCCGGCACCTTCACGCCGGCTGCGCGCTTCGGCGGCTCGACCACCTTCAGCGTCTTCAGACGCGGTGCGACGTCCACACCGAGGTCTTCCGGCTTCACGGTTTCCAGCGGCTTCTTCTTCGCCTTCATGATGTTCGGCAGCGTCACGTAGCGCGGCTCGTTCAGGCGCAGGTCGGTCGTCACGACCGCCGGCAGCGTCAGCGACAGCGTTTCCGCGCCGCCGTCGACTTCGCGTGCCACCGTTGCCTTGCCGTCGGCCACCGTCACCTTCGACGCGAACGTCGCTTGCGGCAGGCCTGCCAGCGCGGCCAGCATCTGGCCCGTCTGGTTCGAATCGTCGTCGATCGCCTGCTTGCCGAGGATCACCAGCTGCGGCTGTTCCTTGTCGACCAGCGCTTTCAGGATCTTCGCGACGGCCAGCGGCTCGACGCTGTCGTTCGACTCGACGAGGATCGCACGATCCGCGCCGATCGCAAGCGCCGTGCGCAGCGTTTCCTGCGCTTGCGTGACGCCCACCGACACCGCGATCACTTCGGTCGCGACGCCTGCTTCCTTGAGGCGCACCGCTTCTTCAACGGCGATTTCGTCGAACGGGTTCATCGACATCTTCACGTTCGCGATGTCGACGCCCGTGTTGTCCGACTTCACGCGGACCTTCACGTTGTAATCGACCACTCTTTTCACTGGCACCAGGATTTTCATGCACACGCTCCAAAGTTACGAATACGACCAGAGGCCATTTTATAGCGAGGCCTCATGACTGCGCGGCCAGGCGGACCCAACCATGATGGTTGTCGAGGATACCGCTTCTTGGCGACGCGCCAATGATAGCGAACGGTCGTTCTATTTTAAAAGAGAAAAAACCCGGACGCAAAGCCCGGGTTTTCGATCATCGACTCTAATCCCGCCGGGCGTCCCGTGCTCCGCCCCGTTACCAGGCGGCGATGACCGCGCCGCCGAACTTGCCTTCGATGAACTGCTTCACGTCGGCCGAGTGATACGCCGCAATCAGCTTGGCGACCCACGGCTTGTTCCGGTCCCCCTCACGGATCGCAAGGATGTTCGCGTACGGGCCGCTCGGGCCCTCGATCGCGATCGCGTCCTGCTTCGGTTTCAACCCCGCTTCCATCGCGTAATTGGTATTGATCGCGGCCGCGTCGACGTCGCCGAGCGAGCGCGGAATCTGCGCCGCGTCGAGTTCGACGATCTTCAGCTTGCGCGGATTGTCGACGATATCGAGCGGCGTCGCTTTCAGCCCCGCATCCGCGCGCAGCTTCAGCAGCCCCTGCTTCTGCAGCAACAGCAGCGCGCGGCCGCCGTTGGTCGGATCGTTCGGGACCGCGATGCGCGCGCCCGGCTTCAGTTCGGCCAGCGACTTCACGCGCTTCGAGTAGATGCCCATCGGGAACGTGACGGTATCGGCGACCTTGATCAGCTTGTAGCCGCGATCCTTCACCTGCGCCTGCAGATACGGATCGTGCTGGTAGCTGTTCGCGTCGAGGTCGCCCGACGCGAGCGCGGCATTCGGCTGCACGTAATCGGAGAATTCGACGATGCGAATCTCCAGGCCGTCCTTCGACGCGACCTTCTTCACCACTTCCATGATCTGCGCGTGCGGGCCGCCCGTCACGCCGACCTTGATGGTTTCGGCGTGGGCCTGCGCGCCCGCGAACAGCACGGCCGCACCCAGCGCCGCCGTGAATTTCAGCATGAAGCGTCGTTGCATCGTTTCTCCCCTGTCGGATCGGTTGGTCTTATTTGTGGCTCAACCGGCGCACCAGCCAGTCGCCGAACGATTGCACGATCTGCACGAACACGATCAGGATCGCGACGACCGTCCACATCACTTCCGGCAGATAGCGCTGGTAACCGTAACGGATACCGAGATCGCCAAGCCCGCCGCCGCCGATCGCGCCCGCCATCGCCGAATAGCCGACCAGCGACACGAACGTGATCGTCAGGCCCGCGACGATGCCCGGCAGCGATTCGGGCAACAACACCTTGAAGACGATCTGCGACGTGGTCGCGCCCATCGATTGCGCGGCCTCGATCAATCCGCGGTCGACCTCGCGCAGCGCCGTTTCGACGAGACGCGCGATGAACGGCGCGGACGCGAGCGTCAGCGGCACGACCGCCGCGGCCGTGCCGATCGACGAACCGGTGACGAGCCGCGTGAACGGGATCACCGCGACCAGCAGGATGATGAACGGCGTCGAGCGGACCGCGTTCACGATGCCGCCGAGCACGCGATTCACCGCGAGGTTCTGCAGCACGCCCTGGCGATCGGTCAGGTAGAGCAGCACGCCGAGCGGCAGGCCGACGAGCGCGCCGACCGCCCCGGAGATGCCGACCATGATCAGCGTCTCCCAGAACGACTGCACGAACATATCGAACATCTCACTCAACATACGAAAGCTCCTCTACCACCACACCTTGCTCGCGCAGGAACGCGAGCGCCTGCCCGACCTTGCCCGGCTCGCCGCCCGCGAGCACCGCGAGCGAACCGAATGCCTGCCCCTGGATCTCGTCGATCTGGCCATGCAGGATGTTGAAATCGAGTTCGTACCGGCGGATCGTCTCCGACAGGATCGGCTGGTCAACCCCCGAGCCCGTGAACGCGAGCCGCAGCAGATGCCCGCGGCCCGTCTTCAACCGCTCGGCCACGCGCGCCTTCAGCGCGGGCGGCAGTTCCTGCGCGATCACGTCGCCGATCAGCGCACGCGTCACTTCGTGATGCGGCTGCAGGAACACGTCGATCACGCGGCCTTCCTCGACCACGCGCCCCGCGTCGAGCACCGCGACGCGGTCGCAGACCTGCTTGATCACTTCCATCTGGTGCGTGATCAGCACGATCGTCAGGCCGAGCTCGCGATTGATGCGTTTCAGCAGGTCGAGAATCGAACGCGTGGTTTCGGGATCGAGCGCGGACGTCGCTTCGTCCGACAGCAGCACTTTCGGCTGGCTCGCCAGCGCGCGGGCGATGCCGACGCGCTGCTTCTGTCCGCCGCTGATCTGCGACGGATAGCGATCCTTCTGCGCGGACAGCCCGACCAGGTCGAGCAGCGGCAGCACGGCGGTCTCGATGTCGGCACGGCTCGCGCCGGCCAGTTCCAGCGGCAGCGCGACGTTGTCGAACACCGTGCGCGACGACAGCAGGTTGAAGTGCTGGAAGATCATGCCGATCTCGCGGCGCGCTTCGCGCAGCGCGCCGGCCGACAGCAGCGTCAGATCACGCCCGCCGACGACGACATTGCCTTCGGTCGGCCGCGTGAGCAGGTTGATGGTGCGCACGAGCGTGCTCTTGCCGGCGCCGCTTCGGCCGATGATGCCGAACACCTCGCCTTGCGGGATCGTCAGGTTGACGTTGTGCAGCGCCTCAACCCAGCCGCCCGGGCCGGGGAAACGCTGCGAGAGATTGCGTAATTCGATCATGTAAACAAAACGGCGGCCGGCCGGCGAGATGGCCCGCCAGTCGGCCGCCGATGCATCTGGAATAGCCGGCGATTTTACCGCAAACCCCTCATTCCCCTTAATAATCGATTTCGATCTTTTCATAACCAGACGAAATTAGAGGGGCGCTGCTGGGCCCGCGCGGGAGGGGCGCGACTATGATCGCGAAACGCAGACCAACGAACAGGAGACCCGCCAGATGAGCGCCACCACCACACCGGCCGCCGTGCCCGCCACCGCCGGATCGGCGCCCGCGCCGCGGATGGGTCGGTTGCGTACCGCGGACGGGCTCGAACTGGCGTCGTACCGCTGGCCGGCAAGCGACGGCACCGTGCCGCCGCGCGCGACGATCGCGCTGGTGCACGGCCTCGCCGAGCACGCGGGCCGCTATGCCACGCTCGCCGGCCGGCTGAACGCGGCCGGCATCGACGTGCTGGCGGTCGACCTGCGCGGGCATGGCCAGTCGCCCGGCAAGCGCGTGTGGGTCGAGCGTTTCGGCGACTACCTGAACGATGCGGAGGCGCTGGTCGCCGAAGCCGCGCGCGGCGCGGCGCCGCTCTTCCTGATGGGGCACAGCATGGGCGGCGCGGTCGCCGCGCTCTACGCGATCGAACGCGCGCCGGCTCGCGGCCACGCGCTGGCGGGCCTCGTGCTGTCGAGCCCGGCGCTGGCACCCGGGCGCGACGTGCCGCGCTGGATGCTTGCGCTCAGCCGCATCATCAGCCGTGTGTGGCCCACTTTCCCCGCGATCAGGATCGATGCGGCCCTGCTGTCGCGCGATCCAGCCATCGTCGCGGCCAATCGCGCCGATCCGCTCGTGCATCACGGCGCGGTGCCCGCACGCACCGGCGCGGAGATTCTCGACGCGATGACGCGCATCGAAAACGGCCGCGGCGCGCTGCGCGTGCCGGTGCTCGTCTATCACGGCACCGAGGACAAGCTCACCGAACCCGACGGCAGCCGCGCGTTCGGCGCGCGTGTCGGTTCGCCCGACCGTACGCTGACGCTGTACGAAGGCGGCTTCCATGAAACGATGAACGATCTCGAACGCGACCGCGTGATCGACGCGCTGATCGCGTGGATTCACGCGCGCGTGCCGGCGCGCTGAGCGCGCCCGGCCCGGCCGGTCGAGCGGGAATCAGATCCCGGCCAGCACGCGCAGGTGCGCGACGACGCTGCGCCCGAGCGCGGACAGGTTGTAGCCGCCCTCGAGGCAGCTGACGATGCGGCCCTGCGCATGCCGGCGCGCGACGTCGACGATCTGGGCGGTCAGCCATTCGAAGTCGGCCTCGACGAGGCCGAGATTGCCGATGTCGTCCTCGCGATGCGCATCGAACCCGGCCGACACGAACAGCATCTGCGGCTTGAACGCATCGAGGCGCGGCAGCCAGAACATGTCGACGGCTTCGCGGATCGCCATCCCGTTGCTGCGCGCGGGCATCGGCAGGTTGACCATGTTCGGCGCCTGATGATCGACGCCCGAGAACGGATACAGCGGATGCTGGAAGAAGCTGCACATCAGCACGCGCTCGTCGTTCGCGAACGCCGCCTCGGTGCCGTTGCCGTGGTGCACGTCGAAATCGATGATCGCGACACGCTCGATGCCGTGTACGTCGAGTGCATGCCGCGCGGCGATCGCGACGTTGTTGAAGAAGCAGAAGCCCATCGCGCGCGCGGGTTCCGCATGGTGACCGGGTGGACGGACGCCGCAGAACGCATTCGCATAGCGGCCTTCGATCACCGCGTCGGTCGCCGCGATCGCGGCGCCGGCCGCGCGCAGCGCCGCGCGCCACGTGTCGCGATTCATCAGCGTATCGGGATCGATCTCGACGTGACCGTCGACCGGCGTCATGCTCCGGATGTAGTCGATGTGCGCCTGCGTATGCACGCGACCCAGCGCGACCTCGCTCGCGAATGGCGCGGTTTCGTGCACGATCAGGTCGTCGATGCGGCTCGCAATCAGTTGATCCTGGATCGCCGACAAGCGGGCCGGGCATTCCGGATGCCATTCCCCCATCTCGTGCAGCATGCAGTCGGGGTGCGTGTAGAAAGCGGTTGCCATAAGCTGTCGTCCGCGGCGCACGGTGCGCCGCAGGTCTCCGTCAATGATGTCCATCGTCTGCCGCGAATTCGCCGCTAACTTACCACAACGGGGGCCGGCTTCGGCCCGAGGCGCCGGATGCGTCGGGTATACTGCGCCGAACACAATCGCCCTGTCCGCCCGCTTCGACATGAATTCCAGCAAGCCCGCCGCCCTTCTTTCCGCGCTGTTCCGTGTTCGCGCTCCGTTCGTCGTCGCTGCCATCGCCGCGGCCCTCGGCACCGCGCCTGCCGTCGCACAAACGCAGCCGGCGAAGCCTGCGGGCACGCTCGTCGCCCAGGCCCAGCCGCAGCAGCCGACGCCGCAAGGCCAGACCTTCGAAGAGGAAATCGTTCCACAGCGTTACGCGAGCAACGCGAAAGTCGATGCATTCATCGACGAGATGGTAAGCCGCAACGGCTTCGATTCGGCGAGCCTGCATGCGCTGTTCTCGCGCATCAGCTACTCGGCGACGGCCGTCAAGCTCGTGAGGCCGGCCCCGACGCCCTCGGTCAAGAACTGGCGCGTCTATCGCTCGCGCTTCATCGAGCCGATCCGCATCAACGCGGGCGTGAAGTTCTGGAAGGCGAACCGGGCGACGCTGCAGCGCGCGTCCGAACAGTTCGGCGTGCCGCCCGAGGTGATCGTCGGCATCATCGGCGTCGAAACCATCTATGGCCGCTACATGGGCAATTTCCGCGTGCTGGACGCGCTGACGACGCTCACGTTCGACTACCCGGACACGCCGAATCGCGACAGCCGCCAGGCCACCTTCCGCAAGAACCTCGAAGACTTCCTGGTCTGGACCCGCGACAACCAGCTCGACCCGACCACCGTGCTCGGCTCGTACACCGGCGCGATCGGGATTCCGCAGTTCCTGCCGAGCAGCATCCGCGAATATGCGGTCGACTTCGACGGCACGGGCCACGTCGATCTGCGCAGCAGTCCTGTCGATGCGATCGGCAGCGTCGCGAACTACCTGAAGCAGCACGGCTGGGAAACCGACCGACCGGTGGTCTGGCAGATCACGCCGGACACGGGCAGCCTGGGCATCGCACAGGCCGCCGCCGACGGCCAGCCCGAACCGCAC
This sequence comes from Burkholderia sp. KCJ3K979, assembly GCF_016759955.1. Taxonomy (NCBI): domain Bacteria; kingdom Pseudomonadati; phylum Pseudomonadota; class Betaproteobacteria; order Burkholderiales; family Burkholderiaceae; genus Burkholderia; species Burkholderia sp. KCJ3K979. The sequence goes on along the minus strand of NZ_JACFYV010000206.1, from coordinate 252 downwards.
TGGGCGCTGTCGCAACTGCTGCGCGCCGGCATGACGCTGAACGAGCCGACGGTCAACATCACAACCGAAGCCGGCACGCCGGTGACGGTGGTCGACCTGCCGACGCCGGGGCGCGCGACCGAATACATGCTCGGCCTGAAGAACTTCTATGTGCTGACGCGCTACAACCGCAGCTTCTTCTACGCACTCACCGTGTACCAACTCGGCGAAGCCGTGAAAGCGCAGATGGAAGCGAGCGGCGCGCTGCAACCC
>NZ_JACFYV010000205.1:0-11925 GCF_016759955.1 Burkholderia sp. KCJ3K979 | reverse complement strand
GTGCGGCTCGACGCCGTATTCGTCAACGCGGGCGTCGCGAAACTCGCACCGTTCGCCGACAGCGACGAAGCGATGTGGGATCTCGTGTTCAACACCAATGTGAAGGGCGCGTATTTCCAGATCCAGTCGCTCGTGCCGCTGCTGAACCGCGGCGCATCGATCGTGATCAACGGCTCGATCAACGCGCATATCGGGATGCCCGGCTCGTCGGTGTACGCGGCGAGCAAGGCGGCCGTCAATTCGTTCGCGAAGACGCTGTCGACGGAACTGCTGCCGCATGGCGTGCGCGTGAACGTGGTGAGCCCGGGGCCCGTGCAGACGCCGCTGTACGGCAAGCTCGGGCTCGACGCGGCGACGCTCGACGCGACGGCCGACAAGATCAAGGGCCTCGTGCCGATCGGCCGGTTCGGCACGCCGGACGAAATCGCGTCGACGGTGCTGCACCTGAGCGCGCCGGAATCCGCGTTCATCGTCGGCGCGGAAATCATCGCGTCGGGCGGGATGGGGTTGCTCTAAAGGGGCGACGCGTGCAGGGCCCGTAACCGGCGATGCGATGCGGGGCGAACGGCCCCGTCACCTGCACCTATCGTGACGCACAGGCGCCGCGCGTGTCGTCGCCGGTTTTCAACTGCGTTACCGTCAACCCCGCGAACGTCGCGCGGCCTTGCTCGGCGAACACGGCCACGCGATCCGCGTCGAGCGGCGGAAAGATCAGGTCCGTCAGCGCGACGCGACCGCCGTTCGCGAACACTTCGACCGAGCCGCGATCGACGACGATTTCGAGCCGCAGTTGCCCGTGTTCGAGCGGCAGATCGACGATGTGTTCGCGGCTGAACGTGCCGGCGAAATTCGCTTCGCCGGATTGCGCACGGTCGAGCGTCAGCGTGCGCTTCGCCGTGTCGTACACGATCCGGGTGCCGATCGAGCCGTCGGCCGAGCGCCGGACGATCAGGCCCGCGCGCGCGGCACGCTGCGGCGAGATCGTCACCGTGATGCGCTGGACGACGCCGCGCGTCGCGGCCGACAGCGCGCGGGTAGCGGAGTCGACCGTCAGGTCGCCTTCATGCACCGCGGGCCGGCCGTCGGCCCACGCGTCGAAGGCGGCGGCCGGCACGACGATGAGGGTCGGCTCGCCGTCGATCGTCTTCAGCGCCAGTTCGCGCGGCAGTGTGGTCGCGCCACGCCATGGGGTGGTCGGCACCTTGGCCGCGTAATCCCAGTTGCTCATCCATGCGATCGCGACCGGGCGGGCGCCGGGTGCGCCGGAGAACGTGCCGGCCGCGTAAAAATCGGCACCGTGATCGACCCAGCGGAATTGCGCGGGGTCCGAACCGGCGGGCGCGACGCGGTCGGGCACGAACGTGCGGCCGTCGAAGTTGCCGACGAAATACATCGATCCCGAACCGCCCGCGATCGACCACGGATTCACGTTGACGATCATCACCCACTTGATGCGGCGGGGATCGCCGTCGAGCGGCAACGGTACGAGATCCGGCATTTCCCACAGCGCGCCCGCATGCGGCACGTCAGGCAGCGTGAAGTCGCTCAGGAACGACCAGTGGATCAGGTCGTCGGAACGATAGAGCTTCACGACGTGCGCGTCGGCAACGACCGTCGTCATCAACCAGTAGCCGCCCGCCGCATACCACGACACTTTCGGGTCACGAAATTCCTTCGATTCCGGATCGAGCGTCAGCACCGGGTTGTGCGCATACGGCTGCCAGGTCGTGCCCTGATCGAGGCTGTACGCGAGCGATTGCGCCTCGATGCCGGGCGCGTGACCCGAGCCGGGCTTGTAGACGCTCGTATAAAGCGCGACGAGCGGCGTGTGGCCCGGCGTGCCGAGGCCGGACGTGTTCAGGGTGTCGGCGACGATCGAGCCGGAGAAGATTTCCTCGGTGGCGTTCGCGCGCATCGCGACCGGCTGCTCGCGCCAGTGGACGAGGTCGGTGCTGGTCGCGTGCCCCCACGACATGTTGCCCCAGTCGTTGCCGAGCGGGTTGTACTGATAGAACAGGTGATAGCGGCCGTTCGCGTAGACGAGCCCGTTCGGATCGTTCATCCAGTTGCGTTGAGGCGTGTAGTGGAGGGCGGGCCGCCATTGCGGCGTGCCTTTGTCGGGCGGCGCGTGGCACGGCGCGGCGACGGCCTGCGTGCAGGCCAGGCAGGCGAACAGCAGCCGGACGAGCCGGACGAAAAAGCGGAAAGACGTCGAATTCATGCGGGACCAGGCGCTTCGTCGGGCGAAGCGGGAAAGGGCGCAGGCCGTTTGCAACGACGGCCTGCGCAACGGTCAAAGGAAAAGTCGAAAGAAAAAGAGGAGGCGCACACGCGACACGCGCGATACGCACCTCCTGAACCTCGTGCCTTTATCGACGACGGTTATTTTGGGTTGCCTAGTTGCCCTGGCCGTTGCCGTCGTTGTGGCCGGCCCCCGTCGCCGGCAGGTTCGCCGGGATGTCGCCGTAGCCGCCGAGGCCGCCGCGTCCATACGTGCGGTCGACCGCCGTCGACGTGCCGTTGATGTTCACCTTCACCGTGGGCGCGAGCGTGCCGCCGCGGCGCGGGCCGATCGCATCGATGAACGACTCGACGAGCCCGCCCGGCATCACGTAGTGCGAATACGACTGGAATTCGCGCGGGTTCTGGTTCGGGTCCTGCGAGTACGGTGCGCCGGCCGGTGCGGAGAAGTCGGTCGGGTTGCCGAGCACGAGGCCGCTGCCGCCGTTCAGCGGCAGGAAGTCGCTGCGGATGCCGTTGCCGACGAAGCCGTACACGCCATCCGGGCCGTCGACGCCGGCCGCCATCGTCGTGCGGTGGCTGATCGTGAACAGGTAGTACTTGCCGTCCTTCAGGTAGATCTGCGGGCGCTCGGTCTGGTCGTCGACGCAGTTCGCCGACAGGATCGGCGGCAGGAACTTCCACGCGGTCAGTTGCGGGTTCGTCGCGACCGCCAGGCCGACGTTGGCCTTTTGATACACTGCGCCCGAATTCATCACCGCGTTGAGATCTTCGCGGTTCGGATCGTTCGGCGCGTAGCCGAGATCGGCCTCGGTGCAGGTGCGCGCGCCGCGCGGGCCGCCGGTGTTGCCTTCGAACACCATGTAGGTCTTGCCCGGATGCGCGGGGTCGGTGAACACGAACGGATCGCGGAACGAGAAGTAGGTGTTCTGCTGGCCGGTCTGGTAGTAGTTGCCGTCCGGCTGCAGCAGCGCCTTGTGATCGTCGAAGCCGGTGAACCACACGTGCTTGTCGTCGGCGTGGATGTTGCCGTCGGCGCGCGTGATGATCGCCTGCGGCGGCGTGATGTCGGCGCCGCCGGGCGCCGAGCGGTTGAACGACGTCGCGGTGTAGTAGAGGCTGACGTTGCTGCCGTTCGTGAGGCGCGCGGAGCCCGACCATTCGGCGTTGTTGGTCATCGGCGCGGTGCCGAACACCCGGGCACTCGCGCCGTCGGGGAACAGGTGGCCGCCCCAGGTCCAGCCGCCGTTCGCGGGGCGCTGCGACGCGGGGATGCCGGCGCGGCGATAGAAGAAGCCGATGCGGGCGTGGACGTGACGGTCGTCGAACGTGTAGCCCGCGTGCGGATCGGCGGTGAGCGAGAAGATCACCTCCCAGCCCTTGTAGCTGAGCTGGTTCGCGCGCAGGTCGGCCAGCGGCCATGTGTCCCACACCCACACGTTCGAGTTGATCAGCGGGAAATCCTGCGGGATGTCCGGCATCGTCAGCGCTTGCGGCAGCGAGTTCTTGTCGGCGCCGGCGGTGTGCGACTGCGCGACGATCTGGCGGATGTCCGCCCGCGTCCAGCGCATCGTGAAGTTGCCTTCGGGATCGTAGGCTTGCTGGGTATGGGGCGTGGGCACGGGCGCGCCCGTGCCGCCGGACTGCGCGTGCGCGACGGACGCGAAGGCGGCGAGTGCGCCGCCAGCGAGCAGCAAACGTTTGGCCGCGACCGGACGGAAAAGGGGAAAGTATGTCATCTCGTCGTTGTTTCCTGGAAAGGTGAAAGTGAACGGCTGAGTGGGCATCGATGTCCAAACCGGTTTGGATGCTATTTCAAACCGGTTTGGAACGCAAAAGATATTTATTTGACGGTAATCGTTACCAATTGGAAATAATTACCCGGTCGGCGCGTCCCGGGCTTCGGGCAGCCGGCCGGATCGACGCATGCGAGGAGTGACGGTGAAGGTGAATCTGAAGGCGCTGTCGGAAGCGCTCGGCCTGTCGCGGACGACGGTCAGCCGCGCGTTGAACGGTTACGACGACGTGAGCGAGGCGACGCGCGAGCGCGTGGCGAAGGCCGCGCGGGAAATGGGCTACGTGGCCGATCCGACCGCGCGCCGGCTCGCGACCGGGCGGGCCGACATGATCGGGATCATCTATCCGTTCGGCGCCGGCGATCTCGGCGATCCGCGGTTCGGCGAGGTCGTGGCGGGCATCACCGAGCGGCTCGCCGAGCGCAATCTCGATTTCATCATCGCGTCCGCGCGACCGAACGCGGAACTGGACACCTATCGGCGGATCGTCGACGGCAAGCTCGTCGACGGGTTGATCGTCGCGCGCACGCGGGTCGACGATCCGCGGATCGCGTACCTGCAAGCGAGCGCGTTTCCGTATGTCGCGTACGGTCGCACGCAGGCCGCCGGCCCGTACGCGTGGTTCGACTTCGACAACGAGGCGGGCGCGCGCGACGCGGTGCGCCGGCTGATCGGCTTCGGGCATCGGCGCATCGCGATGATCAGCGCGCCGCTGGCGCTGAATTTCGCTGCGCAGCGGCGTGCCGGTTATCTGTCGGCCTTGCGCGAAGCCGGTATCGACGCCGATCCGGCGCTGCTCGTCGAGAGCCCGTTCACGCACGACGGCGGGCAGCAGGCGGTGCGGGCGTTGCTCGCGCTCGCCGAGCCGCCGACCGCGCTGCTGGTCGACAACAACATCGCGGGCAGCGGCGCGTTTCGCGCGCTGGTCGACAGCGGGCTGCGCCTGGGGGCGGACCTGTCGCTGATCGTCTATGACGGCGTGCCGCCCGATATCGCGCACCCGTATCGCGTCACGGCGGTCGTGCAGCCGACCGGGCATGCGTCGGGGTGTGCGCTCGCGGAACTGATGCTGCGGCTGCTGGACGACGGCGTGTGCGATCAACGGCTCGAAGCGCCGGCCATCGAGGCGGGCGACACGGACGGTCCGTTGCGCGGGTAGCCCGCACACCGGCGACGAGGCGACGGCGGGCGGGCAAGCGACGGCGGCCGTTGCCGAACGGCGCCTCCCGTCGCAAAGGCCATGACGATGGCAGGGGCGAATACGCGTTCTTCTAGACGACCGGTCTAATCCGAGGCTATCATCCATCCTTGTGAATGCGGCGACGCCTCAGGCAGATTCAAGCAGCGAGATGTCGTCGTTTTATTTCGGCCGCTTCTAGACGACTGGTCTAATAGGCATATATCGCATGCGAGTGAATGAATCGCACGTTGCCGCGCGCCGGCGGACTAACCGACAGGCGTGCCGCGTGGACGTGCGGCCCCGTTCCCCCGTTCATTTTCGAAGGAGTGTCCGATCATGAAGATCCTGGTTGTCCTGACCTCGCACGACACGCTCGGCGACACCGGCAAGAAAACCGGCTTCTGGCTCGAGGAACTGGCCGCGCCGTACTACACGTTCAAGGATGCGGGCATCGAACTGACGCTCGCGTCGCCGAAGGGCGGCCAGCCGCCGCTCGATCCGAAAAGCAGCGACCCGACGGCCCAGACCGACGCGACGCGCCGGTTCGACGCCGATGCCGCGGCCAAGGCCGAACTCGCGTCGACGCGCAAGCTCGCCGATGTGTCGGCGGACGACTACGACGCGGTGTTCTACCCGGGCGGCCATGGCCCGCTGTGGGATCTCGCCGAGGATCTGCATTCGATCGGCCTGATCGAGCGCGCGCTCGCGGCCGGCAAGCCGGTCGCGGCGGTCTGCCATGCGCCGGGTGTGCTGCGCCACGTGAAGAACCCGCAGACCGGCGAATCGGTCGTGCGCGGCAAGCGCGCGACGGGGTTCACCAACAGCGAGGAGGCGGCCGTCGAGCTGACCGAAGTCGTGCCGTTCCTCGTCGAGGACATGCTGAAGACCAACGGCGCGGAATTCGAGCGCAGCGCAGACTGGGCGCCGCATGTCGTCACCGACGGGCTGCTGATCACCGGGCAGAACCCCGCGTCGTCGGCGCCCGCGGCCGAGGCGCTGCTCGCGAAGCTCGGCCACCGCTGAAAGCATGGCGCCGGCCGGGCCGGCGCCGCGTCCTTGCCGTCGCCGGGCGCAGCCGGCCCGCCGATGGCCTGCATCGTTGCGTCGTGCGCACCGCATGACGCATTTCCAGCCGTTTTGCAGAACCAAGCAAAGGAGTCGTGGATGTCTGCCCTGTTCGAACCGTTCAAACTCAAGGATGTCACGCTGCGCAACCGCATCGCGGTGCCGCCGATGTGCCAGTACGTCGCCGAAGACGGCGTCGTCAACGACTGGCATCACGTGCATCTGGCCGGCATCGCACGCGGCGGCGCGGGCCTCGTGATCGCCGAGGCGACGGCCGTGTCGCCGGAAGGCCGCATCACGCCGGGCTGCGCCGGGTTGTGGAACGACGCGCAGGCCGAGGCGTTCGCGCCGTCGGTCGCGGCGATCAAGGCGGCCGGCGCGGTGCCCGGCATCCAGCTCGCGCACGCGGGCCGCAAGGCGAGCGCGAATCGCCCGTGGGAAGGCGACGACCATATCGCCGACGGCGATCCGCGCGGCTGGCAGACCATCGCGCCGTCGGCCGTGCCGTTCGGCGCGCACCTGCCGAAGGTGCCGCGTGAAATGACGCACGACGACATCGCCCGCGTGCAGGCCGACTTCGTCGCATCGGCGCAGCGTGCGCGCGACCTCGGCTTCGAATGGCTGGAGCTGCACTTCGCGCACGGCTATCTCGGCCAGAGCTTCTTCTCGGTGCATTCGAACCAGCGCACCGACGAGTACGGCGGTTCGGCCGACAACCGCGGCCGCTTCCTCGTCGACACGCTCGCGGCCGTCCGCAAGGTCTGGCCCGAACATCTGCCGCTGACCGCGCGCCTCGGCGTGATCGAATACGATGGCCGCGACGAAGAGACGCTCGCCGAGTCGATCGCGCTCACGCAGCGGATGAAGCGGGAAGGGCTCGACATGCTGAGCGTATCGGTCGGCTTCTCGACGCCGACCGCGCAGATTCCGTGGGGCCCGGCATTCCTCGCGCCGATCGCCGAGCGCGTGCGCCGCGAGGCCGGGCTGCCGGTATCGTCCGCGTGGGGAATCGACACGCCGCAACTGGCGAATCGCGTGGTCGAGCAAGCGCAGCTCGATCTCGTGATGGTCGGCCGCGCGCACCTGGCCGATCCGCACTGGCCGTATTACGCGGCCAGACAGCTCGGCGTCGAGCGTCCGTCCTGGACGCTGCCCGCGCCGTACGCGCACTGGCTCGAGCGCTACCGGGTCGCCGACAAGGTGGCGTAAGCGGGGCGTGTCGATGCAGCGCCGCGGCGGTGCGCGCATCCCGCGTGCCGCCGATCCGGCGCCGATGGATAGAATGGCGGTTCGTCCAGGCCTGTTGCCTGGACGAACCGCCTTTTTTTCATTTCGACAGAGGTGCCATGGGCGCACATGTCCCGTCGTCTCACGATTCCGCCGCGCGGCCGCGCGTCCAGCAGATCGCCCGCGTCGCGTTGTATGCGGCGCTGCTGTTGCTCGCGCTGTGGGTGATCCGCGACTTCATTCCCGCCATCGCCTGGGCCTGCGTGATCGCCATCGCGATGTGGCCGCTGCTGAAACGCTTCGAATCGCACCGGCTGTTCCGCAATCGGCCGACGCTGATCGCGACCGTCATCACGACGTCGATTTCGCTGCTCGTCGTGCTTCCGGTGGCGGTCGCGACGACCCAGGCGTTCGCGCAGGCGCACGACCTGCGCGAATGGCTGCACACGATCCAGGACAACGGCATTCCGCTGCCGGACGTGGTCAGCCGGTTGCCGTACGGCGCGGCGCAGATCACCGAATGGTGGCAGGCCAATCTCGGCCATCCGCTGCATGCGGCCACCGCGATGCACGGCGTCAACGGCGAGAAATTCATTGCGTTCGGCCGGCAATTCGGCACGAAGCTCGCGCACGTGCTGCTCGAATTCGGTTTCATGCTCGTCACGCTGTTCGTGATCCTGCGTGCCGGCCACAAGCTGTCGGGTGCGTTGCTGCAGGGCGCGCGGCGCGCGTTCGGGCGCAACGGCGCGGAACTGATCGAGCGGATGGTCGCGGCCGTGTACGGCACGGTGACGGGGCTCGTCGTCGTCGGGCTCGGCGAGGGCGCGCTGCTCGGCGTCGCCTACGCGCTCGCGGGCGTTCCACATGCGGCGCTGCTCGGCCTCGTCACGGCGGTCGCCGCGATGCTGCCGTTCTGCGCGCCGGTCGTGTTCTGCGGCGCGGCGCTCTGGCTGTTCGTGCAGGGGGCGACCATGTGGGCCGTCGTGGTCGCGGCGCTCGGGTTCATCGTCGTGTTCGTCGCCGAGCATTTCGTGCGGCCGGTGCTGATCGGCGGTTCGACACGGCTGCCGTTCCTGCTCGTGCTGTTTGGCATTCTCGGCGGCGCCGAGACGTTCGGCCTGATCGGGCTGTTCGTCGGCCCGGCGCTGATGACGGTGCTCACGATGCTGTGGGCCGAATGGATCGCTTGAGCGCGCATGCCGCTGCACCGGTTCGACGTCGCGGTGCAATGGCGCAGCGGGCCGCGCATGCGAAGGCCGGCTGCAACGATCGCTGACGATTCGGCTGGCGCGAAGGCGCGCAAACGCAGGGATTCGGATGAAGATCTCTACATTTCTTTTCGATCCGGACCCAAAGGTCGAGTAGCATGGGGCTTTCGATCACGCCGGTAGGCGCAGCAGATTTCCCGAGCATGCGATTGATTCCGATGGCCCGTCCCGCAGCGACGCTGTCCCTGGCCGCCAGCTGCCTGATGTTGCACGGCTGTGCGTGGTTCGACTCGTGGCTGCCGTTCTCGTATTCGCGCACGCCGCTTGCACGGGCCGCGTCGCGGCACGGCGCGACGCGCGCCGACGTCGTCCGCGCCGCCGGCAACCCGCGCAGCGTCTGGATGGTCCGCAACGGCAGCGGCGTCTGCTACAACTACTTCATCGAGCACGGCAACGATCATCGTGCTTTCTTCGTCGTGTTCGACAAGGCCGGCGTCGTCACGCAGCACGGCTTCGATTCGTGCATGGACGCCGACCGCAAGGGCACGCTCCAGCAGGGCAAGAGCGCGTCGCGATAGGGCGGGGGCCACGCGCCGCGCGAGCGCGTCATACTGCCGTCACGCTATCGTGTCGACCACACCGCCGTCGACGCGCAACGCCGCGCCGGTCGTGGCCGATGCCTGCGGCGAGCACACGTACACGACCAGGTTCGCGACTTCTTCCGTCGTCGCCGGCCGCTGGATGATCGAGCTCGCGCGCTCGCTGCGCACGAATTCCACTGCAATGTCGTCGATGCTGCGGCCCGTTTCGTCGGCCTGCGCCTTCAGCATTTCGCGCACGCCTTCCGACATCGTCGGCCCCGGCAACACCGAATTGACGGTCACGCGGGTGCCGGCCGCGAGCTTCGCGAGGCCGCGCGCGATCGACAACTGCGCGGTTTTCGTGAACCCGTAATGAATCATGTCGACGGGGATGTTCAGGCCCGATTCCGACGAAATGAACACGATGCGCCCGGCATTGCGTTCGATCATCCCTTTCAGGTAATGCCGTGCGAGCCGCACGCCGGACATCACGTTGATCTGGAAATAATGTTCCCATTCGGCGTCGTCGATGTCGAAGAACGCCTTCAGGCCATAGATGCCCGCGTTGTTGACGAGAATGTCGGCATTCGGCGTGTGCTGCGTGACGCGCGCGACGCCGGCCGCGTCGGACAGGTCGGCGGCGACACCGTCGAAGCTTGCGCCGGGCACGGTATCGCGCAGTTTCTCGAGCGCGGATTGCACCGACGGGTCGCTGCGGCCGTTGACGACGACGTGCGCACCGGCGCGCGCGAGCCCTTCGGCGATCGCGAGCCCGATGCCCGCGGTGGAAGCGGTGACGACCGCGGTCTTGCCTTTCAGATCGATCTGCATGAGCGTGACGGGGAAGAGTGAACGAGGGCCGCCGCGCCTGCCGCGGCGGACGGAATTCAAAGCTTAGGCAAATTCCGCTCAATAGGCCATGTCGCGCGCGCGTCGGCGGCGGTCACGCGGAAATACCGGGAGGCGAAGTGAAGTGCTGCCGGGTATGGCGGACGCGCGAGATTCCTGTCGGTTCGGGGCATCCGGGCGCGAAATTGGTATCCCGCGCGTGCTTCACCCGCGGGATACCGAACCGATGACTATTCGCCGGCTGCGACGGCAACCCGTCGATATCCGGCCCGCCAGGATCGGTGCTTCGGCCGATCCTGGCGGATATCGTGCATGCCGCTGGCCGTCTCGCGACCCACGCTCGCAGAACGGGCGAACCGTCAACGATGAAACGCGAAGATCACGAACACGTGACGAACCAGTCCCACCAGTAGTATCCCAACAACTCCTGGGTACTTCGTTCCAGCGTATAGAGCCCGAAGCAGGCGCCGAGCGTTTCGATCCCGCTCTCTCTCGCCTTGGCGCCGATGCTGACGAACGTGTGCGGCTGCGTCAGCGGTGGCAGGCCGTCGCGCGTTTCGGGGTTCAGTTGCACGGCATTCACGTCGAGGAAGTCCTGCGAAAACGGATTGAAAACTTGCTGGCCGAACAGGTGCGAAACCTGATAAATCAGCACCGCGTCTTCCGCGTTTTCATAGAGAGAGACTGCCCTGAGCGAAACCGTGTCGCCGGGATACAGCGTCAGAACGGGGTCCGCCGGGCCATTTCCGATCGACGCGCCGCGCGCGCCGGTGTAAAGCAGGCGCACGGCGCGATGATCGACGGCGATCGGTAACTCGGGCTGCTTGCTCGGATGCGGGTACCTCAGCTTGATATATTCCGTGTCGATGACGGCGAGGATGTCGATTTGCTGCGAGGTCGTGTCGCGAGTGAGGCTTCCAGGATCGGCTGTCATACGGGTGCTCCATTTTGGTTTATCGCGGAAAAGGTGCGGCACCCTGTGGGGCGCCGCGTAAAACCTGCCGGCTTGAATCGCTCCCGTGCGGCTTCGGAGCGAGTGGTTGGGGAGCTCGCCTCAAGCCGCGGACGCTTGCCAGACCCAGAAGAAGTAGCCGAACAAGGATTTCCTGTTTTGGCTCCGCGTATAAAGCGCAAAACTCGTCCCGAGGTTCTCGACTCCGAAGGATTTTGCTACGGCGTCGAACCGTTGAAAGACTTGGGATTGCGCCGAGATTGCGATGAGGTCGGGCGTCTCGGCCGCACTCGGTGCGGCAGCCTGTTCGATGGTATGCGCGGCGAATTGACTGAAGACCTCCGCGCCCGAGTAGTGCCGGACGTTGTAAATCAACGCAGAGTCGTCCGAATTGTCGGACAGCGACGTGCTCATCAGCGATACCTTGTCGCCAACCTGCAATTTCAAGCCCAGGCTACCGGTGCCTTCCGAGCTGCTCACGCCGGGCAAGCGGCTGTTGAGCATGAACACGGCGTTGCTGCTGATCGCCGTCGGGCGGTTCGCGTTCTGGCTCGGATTGGGACAGGTTGTCTTTAAATAATGCGCGTCGATAACCGCAAGGATATGAATGAATTGAGCGGTTTGTTCCAGATCGATGCTATTAAGGTCGACTTTCATTTAAGTGCCTCCATGACAGACTAATTGCCCGTTCGGTGCGCGTGGCGCATCGGCGATGCGCTTCGTCAGTATTAGCTATTTATATTCGTTTTAGTACCTGTCAGGTTTGATGGGGGATTTATTTTGGTGAGAATTGATTTTTCAGGTCGGGAGGGGTCGTGTAATCGAC
>NZ_JACFYV010000204.1:0-11951 GCF_016759955.1 Burkholderia sp. KCJ3K979 | reverse complement strand
ACGTTGATCACGCCGCGCCCGAGTTCGATCACGCGCCCGCCGACGCCGATTTTGCCCGCTGCATCGACCGACAAGTGCAGCAGGCAGGGCCGGCCGACGGCTTCGCCCTGTTCGACCCGCAACGCGGCCGGCAGATCGTGACTGGCTGCAAGCAGCCAGCCGCCCAGGTTCGCACAGGCCGAACCGGTGCCCGGATCTTCCGCCACGCCGCCGCCTTGCTTCACGAAGAAGTACCGGGACACGACCGTCCCCGGGCGCGCGTCGTCGAATGCGAATACGTACGCGGTCCTGCGGCCGAGGCTGCTTGGCGGCCAGATGTCGACGCGCGCGCCGTCGGGCCGCGCGCGCCGCACGGCGGCCGGGTCCTTGAGCGCGACCAGCAACTGGTCGGCACCGGTATTGACCCACAGCGGCGGCGCGAGCAGATCGTCCTCGGCGAGCCCGAGCAGGGCCGCGACCTGCGCATCGGGCAACGCGCATGGCGCGGTGTTCGGCATGCCGGCGTGCGGCGCGATGAAGGTCCACACGTCGTCGCGCGCGGTGACGTCGACGACGCCGGCCTTGAATTCGAGCGACAGCGCATCGCCTGCCTCGAGCAGATCGCGCACGACGTGCGCGGTGCCGAGCGTCGGATGGCCCGCGAAAGCCATCTCGTAGCCGGGCGTGAAGATCCGCACGCGCGCATGCGCGCGATCGGACGGCAGCACGAAGGTCGTTTCCGACAGGTTGAACTGCACGGCCAGCGCCTGCATGGTCGCGTCGTCCATGCCGCGCGCATCGTCGAACACGCACAGCGGATTGCCGCCGAACGTCGATTCGGCGAAGACGTTCAGCAGGCGAAAGGTGTATTGGGTCATCGATATCTCGTCGAGGTCAGCCCTGCTTGTCGGGCGGTGCGAGCATCGCCTGCATGTCGGGATGCTTCAGCACTTTCCGGTATTCCGCCGGACCCATTGCGTCGATCAGTACGCGGCCGCTCACGTCGGCCTTGATGTACTCGACCGCGAGCAGCGCGATGACCGGATTGGTCGTCAGCGTCGCCTGGTCGGGCGACTGATCGCCGAATTCCGCGACCACTGCCTCGGTGTCGTCCGCGACCGCGACGGCCAGCCGCCGTCCGGAGAGCCGAAGTCTCGCGCTGGCGCCGCATTTGGCCATGTCGTAGTGACGCGGCCCGTTGAGCGTGCGCGTGCCGTAGATCGCCACGTGCGTATCGACGCCGCGCGCCGCGGCCGCTTCGAGCAGTGGCCCGAGATCGTCGATCTCTTCGTCCCAGACGCCCGCGAAGATTTCCGTTTTCGCCTGGTCGATCACGCGCACGAAGGCGCTGACGATCGCCTCCCGCCCGCTCAACGACCAGACCAGCCCCGGCTCTTGCCGCACCGGCAGCCGGTCGAGCGCGCCCGCCGCCAGCTCGAGATCCGCGTTGAAACGTGTGCGCAATTCTTCCAGCAGCGAGCGGTGCGGCACGGCGGCATAGCGGACCGGTTCGGAGCGGTTGACGAGCACCGCGCCGCGCGCCTCCAGGCGGCCGAGGGTCTCGTAGACCTTCGATGGCGGCATGCCGGCGCGCCGGCCGACTTCCGCCCCCGTCAACGCGGCTTGGCCGACGAGCGCCGCGTACGCCTGCGCCTCGTATTGCGTGAAGCCAAGCCGGATCAGGGACGTGATCAGTTCCGCGTTTTCGTTCATGTGGATGGACTCGGATGGCCGTGATCAGCATCACGGCGGTGCTTGATTAACTACCGGAGTAGTATAAAATCGATCTCACTTACTACCGAAGTAGTAAGTGAGATTTCCAAACCTTGCCAAGGAGGATCATCAAGATGCGTCAACGGATCAGTACCGGCTCCCCGTGGGAGCCGAAGGTGGGCTATTCGCGTGCCGTGGTCGTCGACAACACGATCTACGTGTCGGGGACGGCCGGCAAAGGCGACGACGTATATGCGCAGACGCGCGATGCGTTGGCGACGCTCGGCAAGGTCCTCGCGGACAGCGGATTCGCGCTGTCGGATGTCGTCCAGAGCCGGCTGGTGGTCGCCGACTTCGACCATTGGGAAGACGCGGCACGTGCGCATGGCGAGATATACGGCGAGATCCGGCCGGCGTTCTCGCTGGTCCATGCGTTGCCGTTCGTCGATCCGGAGATTCGGGTCGAGGTCGAGGCGATCGCGGTCCGGACCGTCGCATGACGATCGCCGGCCCGCACGCATTCCTGTCCCGCACCGCGATCGCGATGCTGGCGCTCGCGGCGGGCGTCGCGATCGCCAACGGCTATGCGCTGCAGCCGTCGCTGTCGGCCATTGCCGGCGATTTCGGCGTGTCGGCCACGCGGATGGCGACCCTCGCGTCGGTGACGATGCTCGGCTATCTGGCCGGCCTTGCGCTGCTGGTTCCACTGGTCGACCGGTTCGGTCCGCGCATGCTCATTCCGGCGCAAATGGGCGTGCTCGCGATGGTGCTCGCGTGCGCGTCGCTGTCGTCGACGCCGTTCGCGCTCGACGCCTGCTTCCTGTTGGTGGGGGCGGCCACGACGGTCGCGGCGCAATGCAGCGCGGTGGTCGGCAAGCACGCGGAGCCGCAACGGCGCGGCGGGGCAATGGGCGTCGTTTCCGCGGGCATTTCCGCCGGCATCCTGCTGAGCCGTTTCGTCGGCGGTGCGTTGTCGCAATGGTGCGGGTGGCGCGGTGCGCTGCTCGCCTTGGCCGGTTGCGTGGCGCTGGCGGCCGTCGGCAGTGGCGTGCTGTTGCCCGGCGGTCGCCCCGAGGGGCGTTCCGGCCACACTGCCACGATCGGCGCGATTCCGCGGCTGCTGCGCGACAGCGCCGCATTGAGGCGCCGCACCTGCGCCGGCATGCTGTGGTTCTTCGCGTTCAATCTGGTGTGGGTAGGGCTGGCGATCCGTCTGGCCGCGCCGCCGTACAACCTGGGAGCGGCCGAGATCGGCGCATACAGTCTCGCCGGCGTGCTCGGCCTCGGCGTGACGCGCGTGGCCGGCAAGCTCACGGATCGCTTCGGCGATCGAGCGGTGATCGGCGGCGGACTCGCCGTGGCGGCGCTTGCCACGTTACTGCTTGGTGTTGCGCTCGGTCATCCGGGCTGGCTGGGCGTCGGGCTGGCCGTGTTCGATGCCGGTTGTTTTGCCGCGCAGGTCGCGAACCAGGCCCGGGTCGTGGCGATTCAGCCCGCGCGGGCCGGTGCGTTGAACGCCGCGTACCTGACGCTGTACTACGCAGCCGGTGCGGGCGGCGCCGTGGCGGCAGGCATGCTCGTCGAACGGCTCGGGTGGGGCGCGATGATGCTCGTCGCGGCCGGTGCGGTGACGGCGGCCGCGTGGATCGGGGCATCCCGTGCGACGGTCGGTGCCGCGGGCGAACCGATGTCGGCCGGTTGAGCCGAGGAAATTGTCGTGTTTCCGTTCGCCGCGCTGGTGGATCGGATTTGCCGCGGCAAGACGCGGACGGCGAACGTGCGGGCGGTTGGTATTGGGCCGATCAGCCGCAGGACATCTGGGGCGTGACCGCGTTCATCCTGAAGTCGCTGGCCGGCCTCGCGCTCGATGCCGCGCGATGAACGCGTGCGTCGCGCGCCCGGTTCGGCGCACGTCAATGACGTCAATGCGACGACACGAACACCGCATCGTCGAACGCCTGCGGAATCGCGAAGCTCGCGCGCATGCGCTGCGTTTCCTTCGCCGGCGTCAAGCCGAACAGGCGCTTGAATTCCCGGCTGAACTGCGACGGGCTCGTATAGCCGACCGCGTAGCCGGCCGCTTCCGCCGTCAGGTCCTGACGCACCATCAACAGCCGCGCCTGATGCAGGCGCGTCGACTTCAGGTACTGCATCGGCGACACCTGCGTGATCGCCTTGAAGTGACTGTGAAAGCTCGGCACGCTCATGCCGGCTTCGTCGGCCAGTTGCGACACGTCGAGCGGCCGTGCGTAATCGGTATGAATCACGCGCAACGAGCGCCCGATCCGGCCGAATTGCCCGCGCATCGCCAGTGCGCTGCGCATCGCGTTGCCCTGCGCGCCGGTCAGCACGCGGAAATACAGCTCGCGAAGCAGCGCCGGGCCGAGCACCGCGGCATCGAGCGGCCGGTGCATCGCCTCGACGAAACGCAGTACCGACGCATGCATCGCCTGATCCATCGGCGTCGACATCATGCTCTTCGGCGCCTGCACGGTTTCCGCGACGCCGGCTCGGTCGATCTGCGCGGCGAGTTCTGCGGCCAGCGTGAAATCGAGGTGCAGGTACAGCGCGAGCAGCGGGCGCTCGGGCGTCGCGTCGGTTTCCATGCTGAACGGCACGGGCACGGAGACGGCCAGGTAATGGTGCTCGTCGTACAAATAGCGCTCGCCGCCGAAGTACCCGCGCTTCGATCCCTGGCACACGATCACGATGCCCGGGTCGTACAGCACCGGCGTGCGCGACAGCGCGCGGTTCGAGCGCAGGATGCGCACGCTCGGCAGCGCGGTCAGGTTGTAGCCCTCGTCGGGCGCCAGCGTGCGCAGCAGCGTCACGAGGCGCTTCCGGTCGCGAGACGACAGCAACGAAGCTCGGTTGGAGTCGGGCGTAGTGCTCATAGTTTTGTGCAAGAAAATCAGTGGAATCGGGCTTATTCGGCGTCGTTCGTCAGACTAGTATGCATGCTTCAATCGACATTCGGGAGAGGCTCACATGGCATCCGGCAACATCATGCTCATCACCGGCGTCAGCAGCGGGTTCGGCCGTGCGCTGGCCCAGGAAGCGCTGGCCGCCGGTCACACGGTGGTCGGTACGGTGCGCGGCGCGCAGGCGGCGCGCGACTTCGAAGCGTTGTCCCCGCAGGCGGCCGTCGCGCGCGTGCTCGACGTGACCGAGTTCGAGCGCATCGACGGCGTCGTCGCCGACATCGAGGCGAACGTCGGGCCCGTCGACGTGCTGGTGAACAACGCGGGTTACGGGCACGAAGGGATCATGGAGGAGGCGCCGCTCGACGAGATGCGTCGGCAGTTCGACGTGAACGTGTTCGGCGCGGTCGCGATGATGAAGGCCGTCGTGCCGTTCATGCGCGAACGCCGGCGCGGCCGCATCCTGAACATCACGTCGATGGGCGGGCACATCACGATGCCGGGCATCGCGTACTACTGCGGCAGCAAGTTCGCGCTGGAGGGCATTTCCGAGACGCTCGGCAAGGAGCTCGAACCGTTCGGCATCGCGGTGACGGCCGTCGCGCCGGGTTCGTTCCGCACCGACTGGGCCGGCCGCTCGATGGCGCGCACGCCGCGCTCGATCGCCGACTACGACGCGTTGTTCGATCCGATCCGCCGCGCGCGGGAGGAGAAAAGCGGCAAGCAGCCGGGCGACCCCGCGAAGGCCGCGCGGGCGATGCTCGCCGTGATCGCGGCGGACCATCCGCCCGCGCATCTGCTGCTCGGCAGCGACGCGCTGCGGCTCGTGCGGAACAAGCTGGCGGCGCTGGACGACGAAATCCGCGCATGGGAGGCCGTGACGGTGTCGACGGACGGCTGACGGCTGACGCGCGCGGCGTCGTTCGTTTCCTGCCGGTGGATGATCGGCCATCGCATTGCACGATGGCGTCGTGGTTTCACAATAAAGCCGATAATGGCAGCGGCCCGTTCGCCACGTTCATCCACCTCACAGGAGTACCGCGATGCCATACGTCACCACGAAGGACAACGTCGAGATTTTCTACAAGGATTGGGGTCCGAAAGACGCGCAGCCCATCGTGTTCCACCACGGCTGGCCGCTGTCCAGCGACGACTGGGATGCGCAACTGCTGTTCTTCGTCCAGCACGGCTATCGCGTGGTCGCGCACGACCGGCGCGGCCATGGGCGTTCGGCGCAGGTCTGGGACGGCCACGACATGGATCATTACGCCGCCGACGCGTTCGCGGTCGTCGAAGCGCTCGACCTGCGCAATGCGGTGCATATCGGTCACTCGACCGGCGGCGGCGAAGTGGCGCGCTACGTCGCGAAGCACGGCGAGCCGGCCGGCCGCGTCGCGAAGGCCGTGCTGGTCAGCGCGGTGCCGCCGCTGATGCTGAAAACCGATTCGAACCCCGAAGGCTTGCCGCTCGAGGTGTTCGACGGCTTCCGCAAGGCGCTCGCCGACAATCGCGCGCAGTTCTTCCTCGACGTGCCGAGCGGCCCGTTCTACGGCTTCAACCGCGAAGGCGCGACCGTGCACCAGGGCGTGATCCGCAACTGGTGGCGGCAGGGGATGGAAGGCAGCGCGAAGGCGCATTACGACGGCATCAAGGCGTTTTCGGAAACGGACCAGACCGAGGACTTGAAGTCGATCTCCGTCCCGACGCTCGTGCTGCATGGCGAAGACGACCAGATCGTACCGATCGCGGATGCCGCGCTGAAATCGGTCAAGCTGCTGAAGAACGGCACGCTGAAAACGTACCCGGGCTATTCGCACGGGATGCTGACGGTCAATGCCGACGTGCTCAACGCCGACCTGCTCGCGTTCGTGCGGGGCTGACGGTGTCGGCGCCGGCCCGCCGCGGCGGGCGGCGCCATGATCGAAGGCAGGCGATCCGGCCGCGCGTGGAAAAGGACGGATCGCCCGCCGAGCTGCTTCACCCCAAATCGACGAAGCGAACGCCCGGATGCGCGAGACGCGGCATCCGGCCGGCCAGGAACGCGTGCAACTCGCGTACCTGCGCGGCCTTGGCGGAATCTTCCGGCCATACGAGGTAGTACGCATCGCCAGTGCTCACGGCCGTCTTGAACGGCAGCACGAGCTGCTTCTCGTCGATCGCCGTCGCGCACAGCGCGAGGTCGCCGATCGACATCCCGTGGCCGGCGATGGCCGCCGCGATGCCCTGTTCGAGCATGTCGAACACCTGCCCGCGCGTGATGTCCACATTCAGGTCGTGACCGCTGCCGTTGAGCCAGCGGCGCCAGTCGCGCCGGTCGGGCGACGGGTGGATCAGCTCGCACGCGGCGGGATTCGCGCGCGCGACCGCGGCGGTGGCCCGCGAGCACACCGGAATCAGCCATTCGTCGAACAGCTTCACGCAATGCGTGCTTTCGCCGAACTTGCCTGTACCGAGCAGGATCGCGCAATCGTAGGATTCGCTGAAAAAATCGACGGTGTCGACATCCATCCACACGCTCGCGATCTGTACCTCGAACGCCGGCCGCGTGCCGCGAAACGCGGCCAGCGCGTCGAGCAGCCAGCGCATCGTCAGCGTGGACGGCGCCTTGAGCCGCAGCACGTCGCGCTGCGTGCGGAACAGCATGCATGCTTCCTCGACCTGCCGGAACCCGCGCCTGAGCCCGGCCGCGAAGATGTGGGCTTCCGCCGTCACGGTCATCCTGGGCCCGTGCCGGACGAACAGCTTCCGGCCGAAGTAGGCCTCCAGTGTCTTCACGTGCTTGCTGACCGCGCTTTGCGTCAGGCTCAGTTCCTCGGCGGCCAGCGTGAACGAGCCGTTGCGCGCGGCGCTCTCGAACGCGCGCAGCGCATAGACGGGGGGAAGCGGTTTGGCCTTCATCGGTTTCGAGTATGAACAAGACTCATGTCATCAGGCAGGATTTTCCGTTTTTGATCGACAGGCCGGGCGCGTGATACTGCTCGTCACCATGTTTTCCGCCACATCGTGGCCCCCATGATGCCACCGTGACGGACACGCCTGTCGACTCACCGAACAACTTTTTGTCATGACACTCCATTATCCGCTGCTGTTTGCCTATCTGGCCGCGATCGTGCTGCTCATCGCGACGCCCGGCCCGGTCGTCATGCTCGTCACGGGCACGGTTGCGCGGCGCGGGTTCCGTCAGGGCGTGCTGACCGCGGTGGGTGCGAATGCCGCGAGCCTCGTGCTGATCGCGGGCGCGATGCTGATGGTGTTCGGCGTCGTGATGGTCAGCGCTCGCCTGCTTGTGGGGCTGCACGTCGCGGGTTGCCTGTTCATCGCGGTGCTCGCGATCCGGACGCTGGTCGGCGAATGGCGCGCCGGTCGCGGGCGCAGTGGCGACGGCACGGCGGCGGGCGAACCGGCGTCACGGCCGCGCGGGTTGCCCGGCGTCGTGCGCGGCTTCCTCGTCGGCATCGCGAATCCGAAGGATCTGCTGTTCTTCGTCGCGTTCTTTCCGCAGTTCGTCGGCATCACGCCCGATTCGCGCGTGAGCCTCGCGATCCTCGCCGCGTTGTGGATCGCGGTCGATTTCACGATCATGACCGGCTACATGGCCGCGATCAACCATCCGGCGATTCATCGGAAGCAGCGGTGGATCTCGGCGTTGTCGGCGCTTGCGCTGCTCGCGATTGCGCTCGCCGGGCTCGGCGGCACGATCGCGGGCGTCGCGTAGCGTGTCGGCGATGGGCGTTACGCGTCGCTGGCGCCGCGTTGGCGCCCGCTAATCGTTGCGCAGGAACACGACGTAGCCGCGGAACCACGGATTCGACGCGAGATACGGCGGCGCGTCCCACTCGCCGCCCTGGATCACGCCGATGCGAAACGGTAATTGCAGCCGCGCGACGCGCGGCAGGTAGGCCGCGTAGTCGGGGATTGTCCGGCGGCCCTGGTAGGTCTGCACGACCACCTCGTCGACGATGCCCTTGAGCGCGTTGACCTGGTCGGTATCGATGCGGCTGCTCCAGTCGAGCAGCCCCGTGATGCTGAGCCGGCAATCGGCGGGCAAGGTTTCGCGCAGCGTGCGCAGGAATCCGAGGTAATCCTGCAGGTGGCGCGTACCTGCATCGAAATCGATCTGGATGCCGGCGATCGTGCGGCCCGACGCACGCCAGCGCGCGAGCTGCGCGAGCATGATCTGCGTGACGCGCGGCGTCCAGCGCAGCGTATGCGCACGATAGACGAGCCACACGCGCGCGTCGGGCGCGGGCGGCAGCGCGACGCCCTGCGCGATCACGCGCACCTGCGACTCGTCCCGCGGCGACGCTTCGATCTGCCCTTGCAGCACGTAGACGAGGCGCGCACCGTGCACGACCGCCTGCGGCTTCACGCCGGCCCAGAGCCAGAATGCGTCGTACCGCGCGGCGTCGACGGTGCCGCCCAGCGCGACGCGCGCG
This sequence comes from Burkholderia sp. KCJ3K979, assembly GCF_016759955.1. Classification (NCBI taxonomy): domain Bacteria; kingdom Pseudomonadati; phylum Pseudomonadota; class Betaproteobacteria; order Burkholderiales; family Burkholderiaceae; genus Burkholderia; species Burkholderia sp. KCJ3K979. The sequence continues at coordinate 2,902 of NZ_JACFYV010000204.1, read as the reverse complement.
GCCAGCAGCAGCGCGACGCACGCGATGCGCTTCATGCGCTGCTTACCAGTAGTAGCGGAGCTTCTGCGCCCACGGGCTGCCCGGATAGACGGTCTTCAGCGTGTCGAACCAGCGCTTGCGCGTGCTCTTCGGCACCTCCTTGCCGCCGCATTCGTTGGAGCCGCCCGGCGCGTAGCACTTGATCGCGCGATAGAACGCGTACGCGCGGTCGTTCGGGTTCGCCTGCGTATCGGCCATCACCGTCACGTAGCTCGACATCCGTTCGTACGGCTTGCCCGCGAACTGCGACGGCGCCGCGCCGAGCGTCGGCGGCACGCGCGTGGCGGCCGTGCTCGACGCGTTGCGGACCCACGACGGCACCGGATCGGTTTCGAGGCCGTACGCGGGCGGATGAAGGCGCACGAAATCGGCGAGGCAGTTCAGCCCTTTCGGATCGGCGGGATTCTGCTGCAGCGTCGCGGCGATGTCGCGCGCCGACAGGCACGTGTAGCCGTCCTCGTTTTTCGCGGCGGCTGCGACGAACGGCTTCAACGGATCGGCGGGCGCGCCGGGCACCAGTGCGGTATCGGCGATGAAATCCGCGTAGTGCGAACGCGTGAGCTCCTTGTACAGCAGCGTGTACAGCGCGGTATCGCGCAGCGCGCCGCTCGTCGCCTGATTCTGCGCCTGCGCGCGCAGCAGCTCGGCATTGGCCGCGCGCTGCAGCAACACCGCGCGGATCGCGACGTTCCGTACGAGCGAATCGTCGGCGAACGCGTCGTTGACGAGCCCGGCCTGCTCCAGGTTGATCGCGAGCGCGAGTTCCAGCATTTCGCGCTGGAAGCGGAACGTCGCGAGCGGGATCAGGTCGCGCCACAGCTGGCGGGCCTTGTCGTTCTGGCCGCTGTCCTCCAGCGCGAACCCGCGCAGCGCCTGCTGGCTCAGCCCGAAGTAGTCGAGTGGCGCAGCGGGCGTTTGCGGCAGCAGGTCGAGGGCGGCGTCCGGCTTGTGCCCGATCTGCACGTACCAGGTCGCGAGCAGGTAGTCGTACAGCGCTGGCGCGTTCGCGAAGCGCGGCTTCTGCGCCTGCAGCTCGTCCAGCGTCATCGGCTTGCGGTTCGCATCGCTGCTGTCCGACGCGCGCATGCGCAGCAGGTCGACGGTGGCGAGCACGGTCGGCGACTGGATCTGGCTGGCGTCGAATTCGGAGCCGAACAGCAGCTTGCTGTCGAGTTCGTTCGCCAGTTGCATCAGCGGCACGTTCGACGTCGCCGGCGACCAGCGCGCGAGCGCATGGCCGTACAGGTCGGCCTGCTGCGTGACGTTCCCGCCGAGCCACGCGACCCGTCGCAGCAGCCCGCTCGCGGACACCGCATAGCGTCCCTTCGGATACACCTTCAGGTAGGTCCGGAACACCGTGTTCGCCGCGTCGAGCGACACTTTCGTCACGCGTGCGCGCGTCGGCGTCGGGCTGTCGTTGTCGAATACGTTGGCCTGCGCGGCGTTCAACTGCGCGCGGCCGGCCATGTAGAGGCCGGTTTCCTTCAGCCACGGGTCCGCGCTGTGCGATGCGTTCGCGAACGCGCGGGTCGCGGTGAGGAAGTCGGCGCGGTAGAACGCGTTCGTGCCGTCGAGGTACGCGGCGAACTGCTGGCCGAGCGGCGACTTGACCGGCGGCTTCGTCCACGCGGCGCTCGCGCCGCCCGCGGCACAGGTCTTCTGCGCGATGTCGGCGCGCGCCGCGCGCAGGCGCGCGGCTTCGTCGGCGGGCAGGCCGCCGGCGCCCCTCAGCGCGTCGTTGAACGCGTCCGCGCCCGCGCTCATGCTGCGGCAGATGCTGCCTTCGCCGTCGGCATACCGGTTCGACGACGCATCGGCATCCGCTGCGCCGCCGCTCTTGTCGGGCTCCTTCTGGCCGATGTAGATCCATCCGGAGAAATCCATCGGGAACGGCACGACGATCTGGTTGATCCGGTCTTTCGCCGGGATGGTCTTCGGGTCCGGAAACACCTGCGCGACCTTGGCACTGTCGACCATCATCAGCATCGCGTTGATGCGCGTGTCGTTGGCGGGCGTCAGCATCGGCACGTTGCCGCACGAGTAGGAGGTCTGCCGGAGCGTGTTCGGCACGTAGCAGCCGTCGTCTCCGCTGGCGTGGGCGGCGGGCGTCCAGAGCAGGCTGGCCGCCAGCGCGGCGAACAGGTTTCGGTTCAGCGTCGGGTTTCTTCGCATTTTTCTTGTGCCGGGTAGGGGGCCGCGACGGCCGGTTCTCTCAGGGGGTGTTTTGCCCCGGCGCGTATCGTACCTCACGGGGCGTGACGGCCGGCGGTGCGCAGGGCCGCCAGCCGCGCCGCGGGCCGGCCGCCGTGAAACGGAAATCCACTCAGTGTGGACGCAACGCCACCTTGAATCCGGATCGCTTGAATTAAGATGCAGCCGGCAGCGGCGGACGTCCGACGATAGACGACCTGACGGGGGCCGCACTGCACGACGGGGGAGGTCTGCCGAAAGCGGCGTTCGCATCGATCCGCGCGACGGAATCGATCATGAGAGGGAGGCGAACGGATGCCGTTTTCCATGCCAATTCAGTAGCATTACTTAACAATTTTAAGGGCGACACGATACGTCGTATCGGCCAACGGCAGACGAGAGTGCGCCGGACAATGAAAACAAGAGGATTCCGATGAAACCCATTACATGGATGGTCATGGCGGCCGCGCTCGCGCTGACCGCATGCGGCGGCGACGATGTCGCGCCGAACGGCGGCGCGTCGTCATCGTCGTCGACGCCGACGAATCCCGGTTCGCCGTCCGGCTCGACCTCTCCCGGCGGCGGGTCGAACGGCGGCCCCGCCGGCGGCGGCACCGCGCAGCCGCAGGCCGGCTGGTCGACCGCCGCCGCGGTCGACGGCAAGGGGCCGGAG
>NZ_JACFYV010000203.1:0-11953 GCF_016759955.1 Burkholderia sp. KCJ3K979 | reverse complement strand
CGTCGAAGAAGTCGTCGGGCAGGTGCTCGCGCCGGATTTCGCCGTCGTCGTCGACCATCGCGGCCGCCGTGCGCAGCAGGTTGCCGAGCTGGCGGAAGTTGCCCGGCCACGTGCACCGCACGAACAACTCCATCACGTCCGGCGCGACCGACAGCGGCGGCCGGTCCGGCCCCGCGAACGCTTCGCGCTGCAGCATCTTCTGCACGACGACCGCGAGATCCGTGCGGTCGCGCAACGGCGGCAGGCGCACCACGAGGCCGTTGAGCCGGTAGTAGAGATCCTCGCGGAAACGGTTCTGCGCGATCATCTCGCGCAAGTCGCGGTGCGTCGCGCAGATGATCGCGATGTCCACGGCGATCGTCTTCGTCGACCCGAGCGGGTTGACGAGGCGCTCCTGCAGCACGCGCAGCAGCCGCACCTGCAGCGGATACGGCATGTCGCCGATCTCGTCGAGGAACAGCGTGCCGCCGTTCGCCTGCAGCAGCTTGCCGATCGCCCCCTTGCGGCGCGCGCCGGTAAACGCGCCCTCCTCGTAGCCGAACAGCTCGGACTCGATCAGCGTCTCCGGAATCGACGCGCAGTTGACCGCGACGAACGGCGCGTCGCGGCGCGGCGAGTCGTTGTGGATCGCCTGCGCGAGCAGTTCCTTGCCTGTGCCGGTCTCGCCGGTGATCAGGATCGGGATGTCCTTGCCGATCACCTTGCGCACCTTCGCGATCACGCTGGCGACCTGCGCATCGCCGGTGTCGAGATAGTTGAGCCGCGACAGGCCGGCCGACGTGCCAGCCGCGGGCGCGGGCACCGCGTTCGCGCGCGCGGCCGGCGCGCCTGCGTCATGGACGTCCGTCGGCCGGCTGCCTTCGGCGAGCGTCGCGCGGCGAAAATGCACGCGCGCGCAGACCACCGCGCCGTTGCCGAGATTGAGCATCAGGTGCCGGTCGGTGCTCGCGCGCATGCGGTCGATCAGCTGGGCGCTGGTGACGTCGAACAGCGACGACAGCGTGTGCGCGCGCAGCGCGGCGAGCGGCATGCCGAGCTGGAACTGCGCGCTGCGATTGGCCGACAGGAAGCGGCCATCGGCGGTGAACGCGACGATCCCCTCCATCAGCGTGCCGAGAAATTCGGGGCGGCCATGGAACGACACCTGCAGCGTTTCCTGAAAGGTCGTCGTAAACAGGTGATTCTCGATCATCTGCACCGACATCTTCGCGAGCGCCATCGTGTGCTGGTGATAGCTGCGGTGGTCGCCCGTCACGTCGAGCACGCCGATCGCGTCGCCGTACGGATCGAGGATCGGCACGCTCGAACAGGTCAGGAAGCGGTTCGCGGCCAGGAAGTGCTGGTCGCCGTGGACGACCATCGGGCACAGCTCGGCCAGCGCCGTGCCGATCGCGTTGGTGCCTTGCCGGTTCTCCGCCCAGTTCGCGCCCGGGCGCAGCGCGACCTTCTCCGCGCGGCGCAGGAAATCGTCGTCGCCGATCGAATGCAGGATCAGCCCTTCCGCATCGGTCAGCACGATCATGCTTTGCGTGTTGACGATCTGCTCGTGCAGCGTCTCCATCACCGGCATCGCGTGTACGCACAGCACCCGGCTCTGCTCGCGCTTGAGCACCAGCGCCGCGTTCGACAGCACGTCGTAGTCGGGCCGCGCCGATACCTGCAGGCCGAACGTCTCCGAGCGCTCATGGGCCTTCTGGATCGACGGCGCGGGCCAGCCGGCGGGATGCGCGGCCCGTGACCCGGCCGCCTGCTCTACGTCATCGCGCATTGTCTCCTCCGGGGGATCCTTCCGGTCAACTGCCGGACTCTTTGCCGTCACTGCAAGCAAGCATCGGGCCACGCTGGCGCCACGCAACGAAACTGAAAGGACGATGTAATGAATCGACCGGCGCAGCGGCGGCGTGTCGCGTCAGGCAACGGCCTGCCTTCGTGATACCGTGATTTCCCGACGCGTGACTACCCGTGCGAATCCGGATCTTCACAGTTGGCGCGCTTCTGGCTTGCTTCTCGCTTTGTCGCAGGAGGCTGGGCAGTCGACCGTCCGGCCGCCGACGATTACCCTTCCCGATTACGCCCGAACCCTATCGACATGACGCGTCGCCCGACTCGATCCACGCAATCGCCCACGCGGCGGGCCTTGCCCGATACGCCGGCGTCACCGGCCACGCCCGTGCACCGTCGCCTGCACCGCGACGCGCAGTCGATCGCCTTCGCCGTGGCCGGCGCCGCGCAGGGCCATCCGGTCGTCGTGCTGCACGGCGGGCCAGGCAGCGGCAGCCAGGCCGGCATCCTGCGGCTGTTCGATCTCACCCGCGTGCGCGTCGTGCTCGTCGATCAGCGCGGCGCGGGTGCATCGGGGCCGCGCGGCGGCACGCGCCACAACGACACCGCGCGGCTGATCGCGGATCTGGAGGCGGTGCGCGAGCAGCTCGGCATCGCACGCTGGGGCGTCGTCGGCGGGTCGTGGGGCGCCGCGCTCGCGCTCGCGTATGCGGGCACGCATCCGGCGCGGGTGACGGGCGTCGTGCTGCGCGGCCTGTTCCTGACGTCGCCACGCGAAGTCCGCAAGCTCTTCATGACGTCCCGCACGCGTGCGCCGCGCGAATGGCGGCGCCTGCATGCAGCGGCCGGCGGCGGCCGGCCGGATCGCCTGCTGTCGCGCTGCGCTGCCGGGCTGCGCCCCGGCGCGAACACAGCCCGCCAGCGCGCGGTGGCGCTCGCGTGGCACGCATACGAAAGCGCGATCCTCGCATCAGTGCGAACGCGCCGCTCGCCCGCCCGCACGATCCGCTCGAACCGGACCATCGGCCGTCTGATCGACAAATACCGGGTCCAGGCGCACTACCTGCAGCACGACTGCTGGCTCGGCGAGCGCCGCGTGCTCGCGCTCGCGCGACGGGCCGCCCAGGCCCGCGTGCCGCTGTTCGCCGCGCACGGGATGCACGATCCTGTTTGCCCGGTCGGCAACGTCGACCGCCTCGCGCGGGCCGTGCCCGAAGCGGAAATCGAACGCGTGCAGGCCGGGCATCTGGCAAGCGACCCGGCATTGGCGCGCAGCGTCGCACGCGCCGTCAATGCGATGTTCGCGACGGTGCAGCTCACGTAACGGCCCCTCACTCGCTCGTGTCATGACGCGACGACACATGCAAGCGCACCACACACGGCCACGCGCCGCTCAATCCCACGCATAGCGCACGCCGACCCACGCGCCGCGCGGCGCGCCCGGCCCGACGAACTGCTCGTTGACCGGACGGGCGCCATCGAACGTATGGTTCGGCCCGTTGAAGAAATTCTGGCCGAGTGCGCCGAAGCTCGCGTAGCGCTTGTCGAGCAGGTTCGTCACGCTCGCGAACACCTCGAACCGCTTCGTGATCCGGTAACGCATGTCGAGATCGACCAGCACGTAGCCGGCAAGCCGGCCGTTCACGTCCCCGTTGTTCTCGTCGCCGCGTGCGTACACGCCGCCGCGCCAGGTCACGTTCGCGCCGATGTCCCACACGGGCGTCGCCGCGTAGTCGAGCCGCAGTTTCACCGTATGCGCGGGAATGCCGGGGATGCGGTCGCCCGGCTTGACCGTCACGTTGCCGTTCGCGTCGGCCGCCGAATTCGCCGGGCTGTGTTCGGTCCACGACGATCGGTAGGTCGCATCGACATAGCTGTACGACAGCCCGACACCGAGCGGGCCGACCCGCGTGCGGCCGACGAGCTCGATACCCTGCCGCCGCGTATCGCCGACGTTGCGGAAGTAGCCCTGCGCGCTGGCCGGGCTGCTGATGAACTGGATATCGTCGGTCAGCGTCGTGCGATAGGCGGCGGCGCTCCAGGTCGTCGCCGCGCCGATGCGGCCGCGCATGCCGGCCTCGAACGTCTTCGAGATCACCGGCTTGAGCGCCGGGTCGGCGATGAAGTCGTTCGGCAGCGAACACGGCGCGGCCGGGTCCGCGCACGCGAGCTCGATCGCGGTCGGCGAACGCATGCCTTCGTTGTACGTCGCATAAGCGGTGAAGCCCGGGACCGGGTTCCAGTTGAGCCCGACGGCCGGGTTGAAGCGCGAAAACACATGGCTGCCGTCGAGCAGCGGCTGCACGCCGCTCTCGTCGCCGATCTGCGCTTTCGACCAGTCGTAGCGGCCCGACAGCGTCAGCGTCCAGTGCGGCGTCAGCGACAGCGCATCGCTCAGGTACACACCGACGTTCGCATTGCGCGTCTTCGCGCTGGTCTGCGGAACGAAATCGCCGATGCCGATCGCCGCGCGCGCATCGGTAAACGATGCGTGCTGCGACGACGCGACGTAGCTCGAATTCGCGACATCGGCCGAGACGCCCGCGGCCAGCCGGTTCGCCATCCCGCCGAGCTTGCCGAGCAGCGTGAGCTGCACGCTGCCGCCGTAGCTGTCGGTGACGATCGTCGATTGCGCGTTGCTGCCCTGCACTGTGTCGACCGTGCCGTCGTCCTCGTCCACCGATCCGTAATCCGTATTGTTGTTGCTGCTCGTGTTGGTGTTGCGCAGGTGCCGGTAGTACGCGTTGCCGCTCAGCTCGACGTGTTCGCCGAAAAATCGCTCGCCCGACAGCGTCAGGTAGCCGGCGCTGTTGCGGTTCCGGTCCGGATACGTATACGCCTGCTTCCGGTTGTCGAGGAACGAGCGCGGGATCGTCTGGGTGCCGGACAGCGTGTTGTCCGCGCCGCCCGCGGCAATCGACAGCGTCGTGTCCGCATCGGTGTAGCGCAGCTTGCCGAACGCCTGCCGCACGCGGCTCGCGTCATGGTCGGCCCAGCCGCCGTCGTTCGCGACGTTCGCGGTCGCGTAGTAGTCGAGGTTCGAGCCGATCGTGCCGCCCTGCTCGACGCTGGCGGTCTTGCGGCCCCATGAGCCGCCCGACACCTCCGCTTCGCCGCCCGGGTTCGACCTGCCGTTCTTCGTCGTGATCGCGAGCGCACCGCCGAGCGTGTTGAGCCCGTAAACCGGGTTGGAGCCCGGAATCAGCTGCACGCGGTCGATCGCCTGCGTGGGCAGGATGTCCCAGTTCACGACGTCGCCGAACGGCTCGTTCACGCGCACGCCGTCGACGAACACCGACAACCCCTGCGGCGTGCCGAGCAGCGGCGACGCGGTGAAGCCGCGATAGTTGACGTCCGCCTGATACGGATTGCCCTGCGCGTCCGAGATCGTCACGCTCGGCAGGTTCGCCGCGAAGAAATCGGTGAGCGTCGCGCGGTGCTGCGCGTCGAGCTCCGCCGCCCGCACGCTCTGCACGTTCGCCGGCACCTTCGACAGCGGCGTGCCGATCCCGGGCAGCGGCGTCGTGCCGACGACGACCACCGCGGGCAGCACGACGGCCGGCTCGGCCGGCGCGATCGCGCCGCCGTCGGGCTGCTGCTGCGCGCGCACGCTGCCGGGCGGCAGGCCGAACAGCGCCAACGTGCCAACGGTCACGCCAACGCATCGCGCACGCCGGCCACGCCGCATCGCGCCGTACCATCCGGCGGCCTTTGGTCTCCTGATCATTCCGTTGTCTCCGCACTTGTATTCCGCCGGGCCGTGCGATGCACCGCGCGGCGACGGGTTGTCGCGAAGCCGGCGTGCGAGAACCGTGCCAGCGCCGCGAGCACGAGCAGCGCGCGCCGCGCCGCACATCGTTTCGGAATGGCATGCGTGCGACCGGCTCGCCGCTGTCCCGCGGACTGCGCCACCTGTCATGTTTGGCAACACTTCGCGCGCGCCGGTGTACCTGAATGCAACACCTGCGTCGACGTCATGACGCGCAACGTCGCTCGACGCATCACCTGCGATGCGTCCGCGTGCCGCGCCGCACCGGCTTCCGGCCGCGATGGCATGCGACTTGCGTAACGGGCAGTGCACTCGGCCCGGAAACCCCAACCGTGCCGGCGCGACGCAACGTTCGCGGCGGTGCGACCACAATGACCCAGGAGACAACCATGAAGAAACTCTCGGCTTCAGCGAGCCGGCTGGCGACGATCGGCATCGCGGTGGCGGCCGCCGTCGCGCTGAACCCCGGCCTCGTCGAAGCGGCCGCGGATTACCCGGCCGTGACCTACCAGCGCCTGACCGATGCACACGGCGACCCGGGCTGGCTGACCTACTACCGCACCTACGACGGCCGCTCGCATTCGCCGCTCAAGCAGATCGACACGTCGAACGCGAAGGATCTCAAGCAGGTGTGGGCGTACAAGTTCCCCGCCGATCTGAAGCAGGGCTTCGAGGCCACGCCGATCGTCAACGGCAACTACCTGTTCGTGACGACGCCGAAGGACAACGTCTACGCGTTCGATGCGAAGACCGGCAAGCAGCTGTGGAAATACGAGCCGAAGCTCGGCGCGGCCTCGTTCAAGACCGCGTGCTGCGACGTCGTCAACCGCGGCGTCGCGCTGTACGGCAAGAACGTCTACATCGCGATGCTGAACGGCGAAATCGCGGCGCTCGACGCGCAGACCGGCACGCTCGTGTGGAAGAAGCAGATGTTCGAGCCGGGCCTCGGCTACGCGTTCTCGCTCGCGCCGCTCGCGATCGACGGCGCGATCGTCGTCGGCACGTCCGGCGGCGAATACGGCATTCGCGGCTACATCGCCGCGCTAAATCCGGAGGACGGCTCGCAGGTCTGGAAACGCTACACGATCCCCGCCGCCGGCGAAAAGGGCGCGGAAACCTGGCCCGACGGCATGCAGAGTCATGGCGGCGGCGCCGCGTGGCTCACCGGCACCTACGACGCTGCATCGCGCACGCTGTACTGGGGGGTCGGCAACCCCGGCCCATGGCTCGCCGCGCTGCGCCCCGGCGACAACCTGTATTCCGACTCGCTGCTCGCGCTCGATGCGAAGAGCGGCAACCTGAAGTGGCACTACCAGTACACGAACAACGACACGTGGGACTACGACGGCGTGAACGCGGCCGTCCTCGCGGACATCAAGTACAAGGGCAAGGACTACGACGCGATCATCCATGCCGACCGCAACGGCTTCTTCCACGCGATCGACCGCACGACCGGCAAGCTGATCTACGCGACGCCGTTCGTGAAGGCGTTGTCGGTCACCGGCTATACGGAGGACGGCAAGCCGATCCAGGACGCATCGAAGTTCCCGAAGGCCGGCACGACGATCGAAACGTGCCCGAGCTTCCTCGGCGGCAAGAACTGGTGGTCGATCTCGTACGACCAGGAACGCAACATCGCCGTCGTGCCGGCGCTGCATGCGTGCATGAGCCTGACCGGCAAGTCGGTCAGCTACATGGAAGGCCTGCCGTATCTCGGCGAAGGCTTCGAGATCAAGCCCGAACCGGGCAGCGAAGGCTACGGCGAACTGACGGCCATCGACGTGAACACCGGCAAGAAGCTGTGGAGCCACTGGTCGAAGAAGCCGTGGAACGGCGGCGTCGCGACCACCGCGAGCGGCCTCGCGTTCAGCGGCTCGCTCGACGGCCACCTGTACGCGTTCGATACGGCGACCGGCAAGGTGCTGTGGGAAAGCCCGCAACTGGCGAGCGGCATCATCTCGCAGCCGTCGGTGTACGAGGTCGACGGCAAGGAGTATGTCGCGGTGCTCGCCGGCTACGGCGGCGCGAACCCGATCTGGGGCGGCCCGATGGCCGACATCGCGAAGGACGTTCCGCGCGGCGGCACGCTCTACGTGTTCGCGCTCAACTGACCCGGCGCCACGCCCGAGTCGCGCCCGCATGCGCCCGATGCGGGCGCGACTCCCCACCCGCTTCAACCGGACACCGACCATGAATACTCGCCTCACTTCCGTTACCGTCGCCAGTCTGCTCGCCGTGGGCGTGGCGCTGACACCGGCAACCGCATCGGCCGGCGTGCGCGTCTGCACGCTGCCCGGCAGCCCCACCACGGCACTCGACCGCGCCGTCGCGCGCGAAGTGTTCCGCACCGCGGGCATCGCCGCGACCTTCAACACACGCGGTGTCGACGACAACGGCGACGACGACGGCATCTCCGCCAGCGAGCTGACGAAATCGCTCGAACGCGACTGCGACGTGATCGCCGGCTTCCCGCGCTCCGCGATCGCCGATGCGTCGGGATCGAAGATGACGTTCTCGCAAGGCTATCTGCGCTCCGGCTACGTCAGCGTGTCGCTGCGCGATGCGCCCGCGCCGTCCGGCGCGAAGGAAACGATCGCGGCCACCTACGGTAGCCCGTCGCAACTGATCGCCGCGCAGCAGACGAACGCCCGCTTCGACCTCGAAAACACGAGCGAGAAAACGATCGGCGCGCTCGCCGCGGGCCGTGCGCAGCGCGCGATCGTCTGGTATCCGAGCGTCGTCGCGTACGAGCGTGCGCACCCGAAACAACGGTTCCAGGTGGCGGCGACGTCGTCGCCGTACTCCGACTGGCAACTGTCGTTCGCGTTCGGACCGGGCAAGGACGCGCTGCAACAGCGCATCGACGCCACGCTGTCGCAACTGAGCGGCAACGGCCGCCTCGCATCGCTCACGCGCGGCTGGACGCTGCCCGATGGCATCGCGCAAGCCGCCGCCACGCGCGTGCCCGGCCGGTTTCTCGACGGCGCGATCGCGTCCGCGCAACGGCCCGGCTTCATCAAGGTGTCGACGAGCGAAGGCAGCGGCGTGCCGTCGTTCGACCAGGCCCAGGTGCAGCACGGCAAGAAGCTCTACGGCGATGCATGCGCGAAATGCCACGGCGACCAGCTCGAGGGCAATACCGCGCCCGCGCTGAGCGGGGAATCGTTCGCGCCCGAAGGCAAGTCGCACATCACGGTCGGCGGCATCTTCCTGTACATGTCGAGCAACATGCCGGCCGATCGCCCCGGCAAGATGACCGCACAGGAATACGAGGATCTGATGGCGTTCCTGCTTTATTCGAACGGCTACGACGCGTCGAAGAGCAAGCTGACCGCCGAGATCGCCAACGCGTCGAAGGCGCCGCTGATCGCCGGGCCGCGCAAGTAACCGCTTCACCCTCTTTCGTTCCGATCGACCGCCGTACCGGGCAGCTTGCCCGGCGCGCGGGCCGGGCTTTTTCCGTTCATTTCATTCAGGACCGCATCATGATCTCGCGTCATCGCAGAACCTTCTTCGTGCAGGCCGCCGGCCTGTGCGCCGCGCTCGCGGCCGGCACGCGCGCATTCGCCGCCGCACCGCCCGTCGACGAAAACGACGCGGCGGCGAAGACGCTCGGCTACCGCGCCAAGGCGACGACCGTCGACGCCGGCAAGTTCCCGAAGTACCAGGCCGGCCAGACGTGTGCGAACTGCCGCTTCTACAAGGCCGCCGCGGGCGAATCCTCCGGGACGTGCCCGATGTTCGCGGGCAAGACGGTTGCCGCGGAAGGCTGGTGCAACGTCTATGCCAAGCTCGCTTGACGCCGGGCCCGCACGCGAACGCGACGGCGCGCCGTCGCCGTGTCGCGGTGCCCACGCCGACCGCGCCGCGCATCTGCATGCGCTGATCGCGCTGGGCATCGATCGCGGCTACGTGACACACGGTGAAATCGCCGATGCGCTGCCCGACGACGCGACCGACGGCGCGGATGTGGACACCGCCGCGTCGATGCTGCGCGAGCTCGGCATCGACGTGCGCGAGCATACCGGCGCGCACACCGCATGGACGCTCGACCGTCATTTCGCGCAAGTGACGGAAGTCGCGTCGCCGCTCGCCGACGCATCGACGCCGCTCGCGGCCGACGATCTGCTCGCGGGCCGGACCAACGATCCGATCCGGCTCTATCTGCGGGAAATGAGCGCGACGCCGCTGCTCGGACGCGACGAAGAGATCGCGCTCGCGCTGCGTCTGGAAAGCGGCCGCGCGGCGTGCATCGACGCGTTGAGCCGCGATCCGGCGGCACTCGCCGCCGTCGCGGCGATCGCGGACGACATTCGTGCCGGCAAGGTGGCGGCGTCGGTTTACGTGACGGGGTTCGCCGGCGATGCCGAATCGCCTGCAAGTGCGCCGGCGACGTTGCCCGACGATCCGGCCACCGAATCACCGGCGCCCAACGACGACGCCGATCTTTCTCTCGACAGCCCGGCGTGGCGCGATACGGTCGTCGACGCGCTCGAACGTGTCGGTGCGCTGGCGCCCGCGATGCAGCGTGCATTGCATGCCGACGGTTTCGCGTCGGCCGCTTACCGGACACTGCTGCGCGAGGCTACGGCGTCGACCGACCGCATCCGCTTCACCTCGCGCGCGATCGAACGGATCGGGCAAGCGAACGGCGAGCGTGCGACTCGGGCGCGCACGTTCGAAAAACGACTCGTCGATACGCTGGCCACCGCGGGCATACGTGTCGAATCCGCGCACCACGACCTCTTCACGCCGTGCGACGACGTACGCGCATGGCTACACGCCTGCCGCGCCGCGCACCCTGACTGCGCCGCCGCGCTCGCCCGCCACGCGCCGGCACTGATCGACGCACGCGGCGCGCTCGCTCGCCTCGCCGGCCAGTCTGCGCTGCCGCTCGACATCGCGATCGCGCTCGATGCGCGGCTCTCGCGTATCGAGCGGGCGATGCAACCCGCGAGAACGAAGCTGTTCCAGAGCAATCTGCGGCTCGTGGTGTCGGTCGCCAAACGCTATGCCGATCGCGGCTTGCCATTCTCCGATCTGATCCAGGAAGGCAATATCGGCCTGATGAAGGCCGTCGATCGTTACGATCACCGGCGCGGCTTCAAATTCTCGACGTATGCGACGTGGTGGATCCGGCAGGCGATCACGCATGCGCTCGCCGATCTGGGTCGCACGATACGCGTGCCCGCGCATACGGTCGATACGCTGAACAAACTGTCGCGGCTCGCGCGACTCCACCGGCAACGCACCGGCGACGTCGCCGACGCGCGGGCGCTCTCCACGCAGATGCGGCTGCCGGTCGACAAGGTGCGCGAGCTGATGAGCATCGTGCGCGAGCCGATCTCCGCCGACCTGCCCGTTTCGCCCGATCACGACCTCACGTTGTGCGACGTCACGATCGACCCCGACGCGCCGACGCCGGAAGAAGCCGCGAGCGCCGGTCAGTTGCGTGCGGCGGTTGCCGAGCTGATCGACAGTCTCCCGGTACGCGAGGCGTGGATTCTTCGCCTGAGGTACGGCATCGATGTCGACAACGAATATTCGCTGCGCGAGATCGGCCGGCAACTGAACCTGTCGGCCGAGCGCGTGCGTCAGCTCGAGGTCTCGGCACTCGAACGCATCCGGCAATTCAGGCACGCACCGGCGCTTCGCTCTCTGCTCGCCTGATGCGGCGGTGCCGGGCGACCACCTGCCGGCTCGCCCCAACTGCTCAGGACTGCAACACGACCTGCTGCATTTCTGAACGCCACACGGCATCGCGCGACCGTCCGCGATACAGCGCGACCAATCAGGTCGAGCACTACACGCCCAGCCGTCGCGACTTTCGCCGCCGGCGCATACCAGTCGCGCAACTGGCATGCATGTTGCGTTTTCCCGAGCGCCGTCATGAATCACATGAACGCATGGAGACACGCTTGTCCAAGATCGAATCGGTTCTTCACGAAACCCGTCAGTTCGCGCCGCCCGCGGCGCTCGAGAAGACGGCGACCATTTCCGGCATGCCGGCCTATCGCGCGCTCGTCGCCGAGGCCGAGCAGGATTACGAAGGCTTCTGGGCGCGTCTCGCGCGCGAAGGCCTCACGTGGCACAAGCCGTTCACCAAGGTGCTCGACGAGCGCAACGCGCCGTTCTACACATGGTTCGACGACGGCGAGCTGAACGCGTCGTACAACTGCCTCGACCGCCACGTCGAAGCCGGCAACGGCGAGCGCGTCGCGGTGATCTTCGAGGCCGACGACGGCACCGTCACCCGTGTCACCTATGCGGACCTGCTCGCACGCGTGTCGCGCTTCGCCAATGCGCTGAAGAAACGCGGCATCGGCAAGGGCGATCGCGTCGTCATCTACATTCCGATGTCGATCGAAGGCATCGTCGCGATGCAGGCCTGCGCGCGCATCG
>NZ_JACFYV010000202.1:0-11966 GCF_016759955.1 Burkholderia sp. KCJ3K979 | reverse complement strand
TCAGCTCGCTACCATCAAGCGCCCACACTTATCGGCTGTTAATTTTTAAAGAGCGTTTCTGCGAGGAATCTTGAACCCCTCAGCAGCGCTGCGTTTTCAGCAGCAGAGAAGCGAGATTATGAACCGTTTTTTGAAACTCGTCAACAACTTTTTTAACTATTTCGTTGCGACGACTGCGGTTTAATTTCACGCGCACTGGAATCGATAAAACCGACTTCAACAGCACCGCTTCCCTCTTCTTCCCCCGCGCTGCGTTTCCGTTAGCGCGAAAGAGGCGTGATTCTATGCATCTGCCCCGGCCTCCGCAACCCCTTTTGTGAAATATTTTTGACATGCTATGGCGGGGACCGCTGAGCACCTCCTAGTGCTCATATACAGGCGACACGGCAGGCGCAGCCTCGGTCGCCCTTGAGCAGCCCCGCCGTATCGAACGCAACCTTCCGTCGATTACCGCCCCACCATCGCCCTCACCACGCCGTCCCGCCGAATCAGCCCGTGATACAGCGCCGCGGCAAAGTGCGCGAGGAACGTCAGGAAGAAGAGATAGGCCAGCACGCGATGCGCAACCCGGAGCCACGCGAACGTCACCGGATCAGCCGACACCAGCGCCGGCAGTTGCACGCCGCCGCCCAGCGTCACCGGATATCCGCCCGCCGACAGCATCGCCCAGCCGATCAGCGGCATCGCGACCATCAGCGCATACAGCACGAGATGCGAACCGTGCGCAGCCACCTTCTGCCACCACGGCAGATCGTCGGGCAATGCCGGCGGCTTCGACAGCATCCGCACCACGATCCGCACGCACACCAGCACCAGTACGGCCACACCCAGCGGCTTGTGAATCGCCACCAGGATCTCGTGCCGCCCGGAAACCGACGCCACCATCCCCACCCCGATGAACAGCATCGCGAGGATCATCGCGGCCATCACCCAGTGCAGCACCCGCGCCGGCAAACTAAACGTCGTCGAAGCCTTCATCACCGTCCCCCCCCACTCACTCGCGCCACGCCTGCCACGCCGGCCTCTTCACTCGTGCGCCGCAAATACGAATCCGCATACGCGGCCGAGCGCGCCGCCAGCAACGGATCGCCCGATACCTGAATTCCCTGCGGCAGCACCGTCGGGTCGTAGTTCACGTCGCGGCACGGACCGCTGTCCTGCGCCTCCACGCGGTCGAGCACGAGCGTGCCCGCATCGATCGTCGTGCGCTGCGCGGGCCAGATCTTCGTTGCATCGTCCACCGGGTCGCCGGGCTCCGCCAGCGTGACCAGCAGCTTCCACTTCTGCGGGCCGGCCGCGATGCGCTGCGTCACGTCCTGTTGCAGTACGTTCGGGTCCGCGGCCGTCGCGACGTCACCGGCGCCCGCCGTCTGCTCCGGCACGACGCGCCACCGCACCGCCTGGCGCTTGCCGGCCGCGTCGACGAAGTAGAACGCGTTCAGCCCGTAATAGCTTTCGGTGACGTAACTCGCGCTCGGCTTCGCACCCTTCACCCATTGCAGGAACGCGCCCGCTTCCGGATGCGCGCCGAAGAACGCCTTCACCTTCGCCGGGTCCGGCTTGCCTGTCTTCGGATCGGGCCGGGTCGCAAGCGTCTGCTCGTAGAACGCCTGCGGCGTCGCCACTGGAAACACCGGCATCGCGTTCATCCCGGTCCGCCATTGCTCGCCGTCCGGCGCGGTGAGCTTCAGCGCGAGGCTGCGGATCGGCACGCTGCTGTCCGGCGCGTAAGGATTCCCGCCCGGCAGCGCGAAGCGCCCGACCACCGGCGTGCGCACCGCCTTGAAGAACGGCGCGACCGAATACGCGCTCGCGGCGCCGTTGCCTTCGAAGTAGCCGGTCACGCACACGCCCTTCGCGTGATTGCGCCGGTAACCGGGATGGATGCCGCTATTGGTCTGCAGCGCGTCGACGAGCCGGTGCGGGGTCAGACGCGCCGGCGCGAGCCACCCGCCGGCATACCCGAACGCCGCGGCCACGCCGGCCACCGCGCCGCCGATCACGGCCCAGCGCCACCACCCGCGCCCGGGCTCGCGCTGCGGCGAAGAAGAAGATTGCTTCATGAATGCACTCCCGATCGTCAGATCATTGTCGAACGCGCGTAGGACGCCGCCCACGCCGCTTTATTCCACGAAGATTTTTTTCGTATGCTGGAGGGAATAACCGATGCCGGCCGGCGTCCTACGCGGCATCTACGACCCTTTCGGCAACCGGCCCGGCCATGCCCTCCACCGCCCTCGACGACGAAGCATTGCGCGAACTCATCCCCAGGCTGCGACGCTTCGCGCTCTGGCTGGCGCGCGACGTCCACGCGGCCGACGATCTCGTCCAGTCGACGCTCGAGCGCGCGCTGTCGCGCTGGACGAGCCGCCGCGACGACGCATCGCTGCGCAGCTGGCTCTTCACCATCCTGTACCGGCAATTTCTCGACGGCAAACGCAGCGCGAAGCGCTACAACTGGCTGCTCGGCCGCATTCGCGACGACGACGAAGCGCACTGGCCATCCGCCGAACGCGAATTCGCGGCGCGCGCGACGCTCGAAGCGTTCGGCCGGCTCTCGGACGAGCAGCGCAGCCTGCTGTTGCTCGTCGCGGTCGAGGGCTTCACCTATCAGGAAGTCGCCGACCTGCTCGAGGTGCCGATCGGCACCGTGATGTCGCGGCTCTCCCGCGCGCGCCAGGCGCTGCGCCAGCTCAGCGACGGCGAGCTTCCTGCTCCTTCTCTCCGATTGATGAAGAAATGAACACCCCTCCGAACGAACATGACCTTCAGGCCTATGTCGACGGCCAGCTCGACGACGATGCGCGTGCCGCGGTCGAGCGCTATCTCGCGCTGCATCCTGAGCGCGCGGAACAGGTGAAGCAATGGCAGCAGGACGCGCAGCGGTTGCGGGCCGCGCTGGAGAGCGTGCGGATGCCGGCGGACAACCCGGCGCTCGACCCAGCGACGATTCGCGGCCGGCGGGCCGAGCGCTCGAGGATGCGGTTCGCGATGGCGGCTTCGTTCGTGTTCTGCGTGGGGCTCGGGACGTTCGGCGGGTGGCAGGCGCGCGGGTGGAACGCGCCGCCGCCCATCGCGCCGATGAGCGATGCGGTCAAGGCTTACCAGATGATGGTGGTCGATCGGACGGCCAAGGTCGATTACCGGCCGACCGGTGCGGGCGATTTGCAGGGGTGGCTCACCAAAGGCGTGGGCGCATCGGCGAAGCTGCCGGATTTGAGCGCAGCGGGGTTCAGGCCTGTCGGTGGGCGGTTGTTCACGACGGACAGCGGGGCGACTGCAGCGATGGTGCTCTATCAGGATGACGCGGGACGGACGTTGAGCTTCTATCTCCGGCCGGCGGAATCGAAACATCGGCTACTGCCGAATGGGCAACGGATGGATGGCGCGTTGCTTGCGCGGTATGGGTCGGTGAACGGGCTCAACTATGCGGTGGTCGGGCCGGCGGGGAGTCTCGGCGAGAAGGCGGTCGTG
This sequence comes from Burkholderia sp. KCJ3K979, assembly GCF_016759955.1. NCBI lineage: Bacteria > Pseudomonadati > Pseudomonadota > Betaproteobacteria > Burkholderiales > Burkholderiaceae > Burkholderia > Burkholderia sp. KCJ3K979. The sequence goes on along the minus strand of NZ_JACFYV010000202.1, from coordinate 8,492 downwards.
CAGGCGCTCGATCAGCAGACTTGAAGTGGTAGGATGCGCGCCCGACTGGTGGTCGGCGATGGCCGCCAGCGCCTTTTGTGGCGCGGCTCGGCCGGCTTGAACGGTGCACGCTCACCACTCGAATGCACAGCGTTTCGACTGACTTTCCTCGGCTGTTATTCACATCGAAACCTCGCCGGCGCCCTCACCTTTAAAATCACAGGGTTTCGAGTCGCCGCGGAACGGGATATCCACACCTCTCCTGATGGTGCTGCATGCTGACTTCGATGGGTTCACTCACCTTTGGCATGCACAGCGTTTCTCGTTGTTTTGGGCATCGATATCCACAACCCGGGTGATTGACCGCTCGTCTTCGCCGGATTCGACTACGCTCACCCGTTGAATGCAGCCGGTTTCGAGTGGCTTCGAGTCAACGATATCCACACGGCATTCGACGTCCGGACGTCGCCGCCGATTCGTTCGCTGCCCTCTTTCATGGTCGGCAAAGCCTTGCCGGGCAACGCATTCAGGCCGACGAGCCCATCGAAACCGGGACGCTCACCGCTCGGATGCACAGGGTTTCAACTGGATCGTGCGCCGGTTATCCACACACCGCCGCTCGCGCTTCGGGTCACTTCGTCCCGACTCTCCCGAGAATCTCGCCGGTTTCCGGCGCGATGACGTAGTGGATCGACTTCCCGAGTCGGTTTGCGTTGCCCAGTCCGCGCATGCCCGGAATCAGCTTTGCCACGAACGTGATGGTGACGACATCGTCATCTGGCATGGGGTCCACCGTGGATGCCCTTTTATCCGTGATGCAGATCTCGAAGTTATGCAGATCCTGCCCGGTCGCCGCAAAGTCTTCGTAGGCAGCCTTCAGGCCCAGCAGCGTCGCTGTGTTGAGCGTGACCGAACACTGGTCGACCGTGCCGAAATTCAACGTACTCATCGTGTTCTCCGAATATCACCGGGCGAAAACTGTCCGCACTGCCGGATGCGCGCGGCAATGCCCGCGGATATCGTGATCCCGTTATCGTGTCCGTGCGGGCGGCACATGATCGGTCCCATTACCTGCTCCCTTTGCGAGCGCCGCTCGCATCACCCTGCTCTTTCCCGAGTTTCGTGACTGGCTCAGGATTCGAAATCAACCGTTGTACGTCGCGAAAAAAAATAGTCGGTGATCGCCGAGATCACGGCCTCGCGCGTGGCGTTATCGATCGTCTCGCCATCGCCTTGGGGCTCGACGTACTTCATCGAATCGACATAGACGACGAATGCGGGACCGTTGTCCACGCCGGACGACAATGCCTCGCCAGGCCCCCGCACGGTACGCTTTCCGTCGGACAGCACGATTTCTCCGCGCGACACCATCAGGACCTTATACGTCATCGCGTTGCCTCGCGCGATTCAGTCATGTCGTTCGACCACGTATTGCGACGGCCCGCGCCATGCAACCGAACGGTAACCACTTCGAACGACACCGATCTCCCGGTAATACTCGACGAGTGCCTGCGGGCTCCAGTCACGGCCCGCGGAGAATAGCGCATCGAGATCGATGAGCGCGGCTACGAGCGCTTGGCGGTCATGGTCGTCTGCGATCGCCCGTTCCCAGCGATCGGATTGTCGAGCGAAGCCCAACTGCTTCAGCATATCGGCGGCAGCTGTCAGCCCGGTCACGACGACCGCAACGCGGCCTGCGATATCCGTCACCAGCATCTCATTGACAGGTGCCTTCATCGATCGCTTCGCCCCGTATCGTCTCCCGTGATCACCCTGCCTCCTTCGTGAGCCATCCAACGATCTTCGCGACGTCCTCGGCAGACAGCATGCCAACACGCTCGACAAATATGCCGTAGTCGAGATCGAACTTCACGTTGAATCGCTCGCCCTCGTAGCGGCAACACAGGACCTCGGCTTCCGGTATCGACACGCGTTGCTCGAACACGATGTCGCCTGGATGGTGCTGCATCCTGCGTACGACCGTATCGATATCGAGTGTCTGGAGACGGGGCGATGAAGCATCGGTCATTTGCCGTGAGCCCGTTCGCCGAGCCTTTGCATCCTGGATGCCGGCGATTCTACAGACATGACGGCTCACGCATCGCTCGAGCGCTTCACAGCGTTCCGCTTCGTTCATCCAGCCGCTGCACGCAGTGCATATCCTGAGCGGATCACAGTCGACGGACTGTGCTTATCCAAAGGTGTTAACAGGGTTCGTATATATACGTAGTGATAGTTAACAAGCGCTGTGCCCCACAGTGGATAACCTCCGTAACGCACTGAATTTTCAACGCGAAGCGAAATGCATAACCCTGGGTGCGCGACGTGAACAGCGGCCAGCAGCACAGAACAACTTTTCGTCGATTCACAGACTCGCCGACATATCCTCAATCGTTCCACTGTGAATCCAGAGACTTCCCGGACGGTTATCCAGAGGGCAATGTGGATAACACCGCATCACATCGACGCGTTTTGCTGTGATGCGAACAGGTGAAGCTCACGCTCGCGGCATCGCGAGGCAACATCGATCATCAGCCCACCGCACACGTCGATTCAAAAAATTTTCACGAAGGGGCTTGTGCTCCCCCAAAACCCTCTCTATAATTCGCGGCTTCTTAGGCTCGTAGCTCAGTTGGTTAGAGCACCACCTTGACATGGTGGGGGTCGTTGGTTCGAATCCAATCGAGCCTACCAACGAACAAAATGAAGGGGTCCGGCAGCACAACTTGCCTACAGGCAACGCGGCTCGCCAAACATACAAACGCCACGCGGCAACTTCGCGTGGCGTTTTTCTTTTCCGGTCCGAAACAACGCAAAGCAACGCATGAAGCCCCGATGCGTTGCGCGATACACGGCCCGGCATCGCATCGTCATCGACCATCCGATCCGCCACACAACTGCCGCTGCACGGCGCGTAGAATCGTCTGCGCATCGACGTGGCCGCTTCGCCCGTCGCCAGATTTCCACCGCATCAGAACAACGACGCGCGATCCGCGCGACTGAGAGCACACGATCATGTCCGAGGTCACGACCGCCGCATCGTCCGCGAGCAACGACGAAATCGCCGCTTACGTCGGCAAGAACGCCGCCTGGTTCGAACGAAAATGGGCGATCGCCGACTCGCGCAAGAGCCGGCAGTCGTGGAACTGGGCCGCGTGCTTTCTCGGCCCGGTCTGGTTGGCGTATCGATGCATGTACTGGCAGGCGGCCGCCGTGCTCGCCGTCACGCTCGGCATCACGCTGGTCGAATTGCTGTACTTCCCGGGATACTTCGAATCGAGCGTGCTCGACCCGGCCACGATCGTGATCGCGGTGTCGCTCGGCTGGTACGGGAACGGCCTCTACAAGCGGCACGTCGAGCGCCAGATCGAAAAACTGCGCCCGAACGCGACGTCCCGCGAATCGTTTCTCGCGCTGCTCGAGGCGCAAGGCGGCACGAACTGGCTGGCGGCGGCCGGTTTCGCCGTCGCGACGCCGCTGCTCGGCGTCCTGCTATTCACGATCGGTAACGCCGGAGGCGCGATGTACTGATCGCGGTAGCCGGCGCTCGGCAATGCAGGGCAGAAAGAAGAGGGCGACACCGGCGCCATGCATTCATATCGCACGTCGCACACGGCGCATGCCCGCGCCGCCCTCAATGCAGGTGCTTCAATTTGTCAGGATTCCGCACGACATAGATCGCGACGATCTTGCCGTCGTCGATCTCGAGCGCAGTCGTCTGCAGCTCGCCGTCGGCTTCGAGCGTGACGAAACCCGGCAGCCCGTTGATGAACCCGGCCAGCACGAGCTTCGACGCATGCGTCGCAAACAGCTCGGCCAGGTACGCATGCACCCGCATCACGAGCTCGAAGCCGAACACCGGCTTGCCGGCCGCCGTGCGCTTGCCGCCGCCGTCGGAATGCAGGCTCACGTCCTCGGCGAGCATCGCGCCGAGCGCGCGCATGTCGCCGCTGCGTGACGCCGCGAAGAACGCTTCGGCCAGTTCGATCCCGCGCTGCTTCTCGACATGAAAACGCGGTCGCGCCTCGCGCACGTGCGTGCGGGCTCGCGCGGCGAGCTGCCGGCACGCGGCCGGGTCGCGCTGGATCGTCGTGGCGACTTCGTCGAATTCGAGGCCGAACACGTCGTGCAGCAGAAACGCCGCGCGTTCGAGCGGCGAGAGCCGTTCGAGCGCGAGCAGCAGCGGCAGCGTGACGTCGTCCGGTTCGTCTTCCTCGACGACCGGCTCGGGCAGCCACGGGCCGATATAGGTCTCGCGCTGGTGCCGCGCGGATTTCAGCTGGTCGAGGCACATGCGCATCACCATGCGGCGCAGGAACGCCTCGGGCACGCGCACCTCGGTACGGTCGACGTCCATCCAGCGGATGAACGCCTCCTGCACCATGTCCTCGGCATCCGCGACGGAACCGAGCATCCGGTACGCGACGCGGATCAGCGTGCGACGCAGCGGATCGAAGCTCGCCGCCGCGTCGGCCCGTTCGTCGGCGCTGCCGCTGGCCGGGTCGAGGTTCGGCATCAAGCCACCATCTTCGCGGCGGCGGCCTTCGCGTCGGCCGGGTCGACCCACAGCCCGAAGCCGACGGCGAGCCGGTTCCAGCCGTTGATCACGTTGATCATCACCGTGAGTTTCACCTGTTCTTCCTCGCTGAAATGGTCGTTCAGCGCCGCGTAGGCCGCTTCGTGCGCCGCATGGCCCTCCGACAGCCGCGTGAGCACCTCGGTCCAGCCGAGCGCCGCGCGTTCGCGGTCGGTGTAGCAGGGCGCTTCGCGCCACGCGGACAGCAGGTAGATGCGCTGCTCGGTCTCGCCTTGCTCGCGCGCCTCGACGGTGTGCATGTTAAGGCAGTTCGCGCACGCGTTGATCTGCGACGCGCGGATCTTGACCAGCTCGATCAGCGTCGGCTCGAGGCTCCCGGCCGCAGCGACCGACACGGTCATCCAGCTCTTCATCAGCGCGGGGGCGGCGGCAAACGGATTGAGTTTCGCAGTCATGGTTCCTTCTCCTTTCGTGTGGGTTCCGCTGATATGACGAGCGAGCACCCCACGCGTGTGACATCGACGCGAAAAATTTTTCGCAACCGGGGAAGCGCGCGGCGGAAAGCGAAGAGCGGAGCCGCCAAGCAGGGCGCCAGGAAGGACGCGATATCGACTGACGAATCGGCTGCATAAGGCCGCTCCTTCGACGAACGCGCGCCATCGACCTTTCACGCACGCCGGGCGGCTGTCACCGGACGTCAGTAGCACGCAGCGGCGGGCACGCGCATTGCATCCGGGGCCAAACCGCGCCACGACGGGCGTCGACGGTTCGTTACACGCGCGACGCCCACACCCCACATGCTTTCATTTTTCTTTCACATTCGTTTCACTGGAAATCCGATTCGCGACGTTCACATTTCTGGACCATACTGTTCTGCACGGGCAGATGAAGTGACGCCGCATCCGCGGCCCGGCGCGCGCGCCGGCTGGCCCACGACGCAGCAGCAAATCGCCCGTCAGCCGCGCGCATTCGAGCGCAAGGCTTTCCCTTTTCCGGCAACGCAACGCAGCGAATCGCGACGTGAACGGTAAACCGATGAGCCTCCTTGCATCCCAGCTTCAGCGCCGTTACCAGGACGTGCGCGCCCATAGCATCGCGTTGACCGCGACGCTGTCCGCCGAAGACCAGGCCGTGCAGTCGATGCCCGACGCGAGCCCGACCAAATGGCATCTCGCGCATACGACCTGGTTCTTCGAAACCGTCGTGCTGATGCGCCGCGTGCCGGGCTACGCGCCGTTCGACGACGCGTTCCAGTTCCTCTTCAATTCCTATTACGAAGCGCTCGGCCCGCGCCATCCGCGGCCGCAGCGCGGGCTGCTCACGCGTCCGTCGCTCGACGAGGTGCATGCGTACCGGCAATACGTCGACGACGCGATGCTGCGCGCGCTGGCCGGCGCCGACGCGGCACTGCTCGACGCGATCGCGCCCGAGCTCGTGCTCGGCCTGCATCACGAGCAGCAGCACCAGGAGCTGATCGTCACCGACATGCTGCATGCGTTCTCGTGCAACCCGCTGCGGCCGGCATTCCGGCCGTGCACCGGCGACGAAGCCGGATGCGCGCTCGCTGCGGGCGACGCCGGCCCGCTGCGCTGGCTGCATCAGCCGGGCGGGCTCGTCGAGATCGGCCACGATGGCGATGCGTTCTCGTTCGACAACGAACGGCCGCGCCACACCGCGCTCGTGCGGCCGTACGAGATCGCGAACCGCCTGGTGACGAATGCGGAATTCGCCGCGTTCATCGCCGACGGCGGCTATACGCGGCCCGAATTCTGGCTGTCCGACGGCTGGGCCACGGTGCAGCGGGAAGGGTGGCAAGGGCCCGCGTACTGGATGCCGGACGATGACGATGCGGCCGCCACGCGCGTGCGGCGCACGTTCGGCCTGCATGGCGTCGAGCCGCTCGCGCCCGACGCGCCGGTGTGCCACGTGAGCTTCTACGAAGCGGCCGCGTATGCGGAATGGGCCGGCGCGCGGCTGCCGACCGAATTCGAATGGGAAACCGCGTTCGCGGCGGACGGCATCCGGCAGATGCTGGGGCACGTGTGGCAATGGACGCGTTCGTCCTACGAGCCGTATCCGGGCTTTCGGCCGCTCGCCGGAGTAGCGGCCGAATACAACGGCAAGTTCATGGTCGGCCAGCAGGTCCTGCGCGGCAGCAGCATCGCGACGCCGCCCGGACACGAACGGCCGACGTACCGCAATTTCTTTCCGCCGGCGGCACGCTGGCAATTCACGGGAGTGCGACTTGCGCGAGACGTCTGACCTGACGGCCACGAGCGGTGGCCTGCAACCCGCCCGCGATTCGCGGCCGAGCGCGTTCGAGCGCGACCTGATCGACGGACTGTCGCGCACGCCGCGCAGCATTCCGCCGAAATACTTCTACGATGCGGCCGGTTCCGCGCTGTTCGACCGCATCTGCGAACTGCCCGAGTACTACCCGACGCGCACCGAGCTCGGCATCCTGCGCGATCGCGCGGCGGAGATCGTGCGGCGCGTCGGCCCGCATGCGGACATCGTCGAATTCGGCGCGGGTTCGCTCGAGAAGATCCGCGTGCTGCTCGACGCATTCGCGGACAACTATGCGAACGCACCGGCGCGCTACGTGCCGGTCGACATCTCCGCCGATTACCTGCACGGCGCGGCCGCGCGGTTGCGGGCGGCCTATCCGTGGCTCGACGTCGCGCCGCTCGCGGCCGACTACACGAAGGCCGAGCAACTGGCCGCGCTGACCGAGACGCCGCGGCGGCGCATCGGCTTCTTTCCCGGCTCGACGATCGGCAACTTCTCGCCGGCAGAAGCCGATACGTTCCTGCGCGACGCCGCGCGGCTGCTGCGCGGCGGCGGCCTGCTGGTCGGCGCGGATCTCGTGAAGGACGAGCGCACGCTGCATCACGCGTACAACGACGCGCAGGGCGTGACCGCGCAGTTCAACCTGAACCTGCTGGTGCGCGCGAACGCGGAGCTCGGCGCGGATTTCGACGTCGATGCGTTCTCGCACTGCGCGTTCTACGATCGCGGGCGGCAGCGCATCGAGATGCATCTGGTCAGCGACGTCGCGCAGACCGTGCATGTGCGCGGCCACGTGTTCCGCTTCGAAGCCGGCGAACGCATCCATACGGAGAACTCGCACAAGTTCACGATCGACGGCTTTCATGCGATCGCGCGCCGCGCCGGGTTCGAACCCGATACCGTGTGGACCGACGCGGACAACCTGTTCAGCGTGCACTGGCTGCGCAGCGTCGACGATATCCGCGCGTAACGCGCGTTGCCGCGAACCGCTCGCGCCGCGAAGGCGAGGGCGGTTCGCTCGCCATGCACACCGGCGGGTGCGATCCGATCGCCGGTTTCGTGCCGAAAATCCCCTTTTTACCGACCCGGTGCATCGCTGCAACGGTGTGTGGAATACCGCCTCTTCGTTGCTCCATCAGGCTTTGCGGGCATCCGTAAACGTCCGTTACCTGTCTCGCATACCCGTTTCACCTGTGTCAGCGCCTGGTGCCTAGACTCCGAACCGTAGTCACATGACGCACGACACGTGCAGGGAGTCGCGAAATGAGCAAGAAACTTATTCTCGGTGCAGTTCTCGGTGTAGCGGCGCTGGCAGCCTCGGGCGTCGCGTCGGCCCACGTCGACCTGTCGGTCGGTATCGGCGTGCCGGGCGTCTACACGGCGCCGGCGCCCGTCTACGTCGCGCCGCCTCCGCCGGTGATGTACGCGCCGGTCGGCTATCGCGACGACGACTGGCGTGCGCGGCAGTGGCGTGAACACGAGTGGCGCCGCCGTGAATGGCGCGAGCACGAGTGGCGCGAGCGCGCCTGGCGTGACGGTGGCGGCTGGCGCGGCCGTTGGGACTGAGTAACCGTCTTCCGAGTCAAGCCCGATGAAGTGAATCGTCCCAAGGCGTGTTGGTTTTGACCATGGCATTGAGCATGGTTAGGAGCTTGCGCATGCAGGCAACAAGCGCGACCTTGGACAG
>NZ_JACFYV010000201.1:0-12015 GCF_016759955.1 Burkholderia sp. KCJ3K979 | reverse complement strand
GGGTTTGTCCCGCCCTCATGTCTGACGAAATCATGCCGTTAAAAAAGAAACCGCCGAACCCGATGAGCTCGACGGTTTTGGAAGGCACGAAATTGACGGCTCCGAGGGAAGTCCGTCAAAAACAAGTTTATAGGTTAACAAGTCGGAAAGATTGTTAAATATGGTTCAATTTATAATCTTCATATAATTGAAGTTGGTATTATTGATTAAATGAGGCTTGATTCCGTTTCGGAATTTCATAATATCGTTTGAAACGAGAAAATTGAATGCTGCGGTGATCGAATCACGCGCGGCAGCAGGTTTTCCGCAGGTGACGGCATGTGTGGAGGGCCGGTGTTTCAACCCGGCATATCGAGTGCGTACGGCACTTTGCGGCGTGGTATTTATCTGATCAATTGGCGGTATCCCGATTCGCGCGACCAGCAAATCCGGGAGGAGACGATTCAGATAAAACTGTTTAGATGAAAAAGATAAACGATTCGGATTGGTGGTTTTCGCAATTTGCGTTGTGTAACCTGTCGCACTGTCGGCACCGCGCGCGCATGGTGTATTTCAAGTAACCGAATATCGTAAAAATATCGAATTTGACGGCGCGCCGAAGCGAACAGTACGCCCCCGGAAAAAATCGACATGACAGGATGGGCCGGGTAGGCGGCGGAGCGCGTCGAGGTGGGCTCGTTCCGCATATGTATTGAGGTCGAGCCGTGATCGGCGGCTCGCCATTTGCCGGAGCGCCGGATGAATGCGGTCGAAGCTCGCCAGGAGGCGAATCGGAAAACGAATCGCGACGAAATCGATCTCGTGTTCGGCGCGCCGGACGATCATCGCGATCTTGCGTCGGTACGCAGTTTCGTCGAAAGCCGGCTCGGATTCGCGCACGAGCCCGTGTGCCGCGCCGATCTGTCGGGCGGCGTGCTGTACCAGGAATGCCTCGCGCGGCTGCGGTGGGGCGAGCGCGATGCACTGCCGCCGCTCGTCTTCCTGCCGCGGCTGGAAGCGCTCGGGCTGATGCGCTGGTTCGACCGGCTGGTGGTCGGCCGCACGATCGATGCGCTACGCGCCGATCCGGCTGCCGTGTACGGTTGCAACGTCGCGGCGGCAAGCGCGGTGGTCGACGACGCGTGGCTGGCGATTTTCAGGCGGCTCGAGCGCGAGCCGTCGGTGGCGGCGCGGCTGGTGATCGAGATCACGGAGACGGGGCCGCTGAACCCCGTCGCGGGCCGGTCGTTCGTGAACCGCTTCCGGCAGGCCGGATGCCGGATCGCGATCGACGATTTCGGCGTCGGTTTCAGCGCGTTGAACAATCTGGTGGTCGGCAACCCCGACATCGTGAAGCTCGACCGGTCGGTCCTGTCGCTGATCAAGCGCAACGCGATCGGGCGTTACCAGTTTCGCCGGCTGATCGCGTTTGCGCATGAAGGGGCGCGGCACGTCGTCGTCGAAGGCGTGGAAAGCGAGACCGACCGGCAGATCATCGTGGATGCCGGCGTCGCGTGGGCGCAGGGCATCCGCTTTTCATGGCGGTCGCCGGCGGCGGCGTGAGTGCGGAAGCGGGCAGGGCGGCGCGCCGGGTGCGTGTCGCGGTTGGGACGAATCGCAAAGGGGACGTGGGCATGGCGGGGACGAAAGCCGGAGGCGGAACGGGCACGCAGGCGACCGATGTGCGCGACCTGGTCGCGCTCGCCGAGCTGGCCGACATGCTGTGGCAACTGGGCGCCGAGTCGACCGATGCGCCGATCGATGTCGCGCCCTATCTCGATGGCCTGACGACCGTCGCGCGCCGCATTCAGCGGATGAGCCCGCTCGACGCGGGCGGCCGCGAGCTGGCGGCCCGGCACTATTACGCGGGCGTCATCGCCGGTGCGTGCGGCGACGAGTCGGCGATCGCGCGCGGCGTATCCGACAGCCTCGTCAGGCAATCGGGCGGCGCAGGCCGGCCGGCGGCCCGTTGCTTCGTGCTGCTGGCGCGCATGGGGCGGCGGCATGGCCGCGCGTTCGCCGCGCAAAGCGGCGATCGGGTACTGGTGTAACGCAACCGGCGCGGGTGCGGGCCCGGTACCGCGGCCCGCTCGCGCGGCCGTCGAATCTCAATCCTTCCCGAAACCGCCGAGCACCAGCGCCATCGCGCGGTCGATCGCATCGTCCCATCGACCGACGTGCGCGGCGCGCACGATCCGGATGCCGGGGTAGAGCGCGGTGCGCGAGCCGGTTTCCCAGCGCGCGTCCGCTTTCGGGCTGAGCAGCAGCACGGCCGGCACGCCGAGTGCGCCGGCGAGATGGATGTGGGCGGTGCAGGTGGTCACGACGGCGTCCATCGCGAGCATCAGCGCGGCAAGATCGCCGAAATCGCCGATCGCGTGATGCGGGAAGGTGACCGGCAGGTCCGATTGCTCGGATTGCGCGGACAGATCGCGATTGAGACAGTACGCGGCGTAGCCGTGCATCCGCGCGAGCGGCGCGAAATCGCGCAGGCTGGCCGCGCGATGGAAGCGCGCATCGCTTTCGTCGCGTCCGCGCCAGTTCAGCCCGATGCGACGCGTACCGGGTGCATGGCCGTCGTGCGATACGCGCTCGCGCCACGCGGCCGCATGCGCGGGCGGGCACGTCAGGTACGGGGCCGGCATGCCTTCCGGCGTCGGCGCGTAACCGAACAGCGCGGCGAGCATCAGGAACGAGCACCAGTAGTCGTGGGCGAGCTGTGACGTGTCGACCCACGCGCCGTGCGCGCCGACGAATTCGATGCGCGGGAACGTCTCGCGCAGCAGGCCCGTCAGCGCGTCGGGTACGACCACGGTCACGCCGGCGCAGCCGAGCGCGTCGAGCGCATGCAGATAGCGCGCGTACTGAAGCTGATCGCCGACCCCGCCGTAGCTGAGGATCAGCAGCCGCTTGCCGTGCAGCGGCTGACCCTGGTAGAGCCGTTCCGTCGGCAGCCCGAATTGCGCGGCCGTCAGCACGTTTTCGCTGTCGATGGTCGCGCGTGCGGCCTCGTCGCGCCGGCCGGCGCGCAGCAGCAGTGCCGAGCGCGCCAGCTGGATGCGCCCGCGCGCCGCGTCGGGCAGCGCGGCCGGATCGCCGAAATGGTCGAGCGTTGCGAGCCCGGCCTCGGGTGCGCCGGCGAAGCCGTAGCACGACGCGAGCTGTAGCGCGATCGCATCGTCGTCGAGCCCGCGGCCGCGTGCGCGTTGCCAGCGGTCGATCGCATGCCCCCACTCGCCGCGCGATTCGTGGTCGAGCGCGCGGTTCCAGTTCGTTTCGGGGGTGTCGGCGTCGGTGGGCGCGGCCGTCGCGGAATCCGTGCCGCGTTCGGCCGTCGAGCCGGCGGCGAGCGGTTCGCCGGTGATGAACAGGCGCTGCCGGTCCCAGCGCGGGTTCGGCACGCACAGCATGTTCAGCCCGTCGATCCGGTAGAACGTGTAGTCGAGACCGGCGAACGTGTCGATGATCGGCGCCTCGCCGACTTTCCAGTATTCGATCCAGCACCACGGCAGATGCGTCTCGATCAGCCGCCGCGCGCCGCGCAGCGCGTCGATCTCCATTCCTTCGATGTCGAGTTTCAGGAAATCCAGCCGCGGCAGGCCAAGCGAATCGAGCCGGACGACCGGCGTCGGCGTGCCGCCGGAGGCTTGCGTATCGACGAGCGAGACCTGCCCGAAGTCGGCATCCTGTCCGTAGTCGACGTCGGGCACTTTCATCGTGCCGTTGGCGGCGGCCAGCCCCATGTTTAGCAGATGGAGATTGTCGAGCTGGTTGAGCGCGACGGTGCCGCCGAGCGCGTGAAACAGCGTGCGTTGCGGCTCGAACGCATAGACGCGGCCGCCGCGCTCGCGCAGCCGGTGCGCGAGCGGCACGCACACCAGCCCCGCGTTCGCGCCGCCGTCCACCGCGATCGCGCCGTCGGGCAACTGGTCGATCACCTGCAGGATCGTGTCGAGTTCGCCCTGGATATGCGGCCGGCCGGTCTTGATCAGCGCCTCGGCCTGCAACGCGCAATGCCGGTTGATGACGAACGGGCCGTGGATCGAATCGATCACGACGAAATTGCGGACGGTCTGATTCATGGGCTGGGGCGCGTGCGAAGGCAATCAGCCGAGCGGGCGGCCGGCGAACAGGTGCTGAATCTGCGAGGAATACGCGCGCACGTTGTGCTCGGCGAGCGTGTCGACCTGATGCAGGCAGCGGCGGGCGGCGGCCGCGTAGTCGTCGAGCCGCGCGTCGTGCGTCTGCGCGGCGGTCGCGATCGCGCGCGCCGCATCGAAGATCTCGAAGTCCGGATAGTAGTAGCCGACGTCGCGCAGGAACGGCGAGTTGTGCACGAGCGGGTAGTTGCCGTACAGCGCGTCGTACAGCAGGTAGTTCAGGCCGTTTTCCCAGTGGTGCGACACGACGATGTCGGTGTGATGCGCGGCCCATGCGACGAACGGCGCGCGCACGTCGGCGGTGGCCTTGCCGTCGCGCACCATCTCGAGCCCGAGCGCGAGATGCTTGAAGGCGACGTTTTCCTTCTTGTCGAACGTGTTGGTCATGTACACGTGCTCGACGAGCTCCGGATGTTCGACGTAGCACGCGTTCGCGGCGAGCATCGGCACGATCGCGCTCTTCACGACGTTCAGGTTCGGCTCGAAGAACGCGATGCGCTTGGCCGGGCCGTGGTTGCGATAGCCGAAGCGGGCCTTCAGCTCGGGATCGGCGTCGAGGCTGCGCTCGATGAAATACGGCGACCAGATATGCGGCAGCTCGATCACCGGGGCACGGTACACGGCCTGGAAATACGCGGCGCACGTGTGCATGTGCTGCGGATTGGTCCAGATCTCGTCGAACTGCACGCGGTGCGGGTTCGGCCGCCAGTCGTTCTTCTCGAAGTTGATCGTCTCGACCGCGATCACGTAGTCGTTGCCGAAGCGATACGACACGCACTTGCCGCCGCGCTGGCGCACGACGTCCGTGTGCGACGGGTCGATGAACGCGTTCATCTCGATCAGCAGGTCGGTCTGGTGAACGACGGCCGACAGCGGCCGCAGCGCGTCGCCGAACGCGTCCATCATCAGCGCCTGCGGATACTCGGTGATGCCGTTGTCGTGCGCGAGCCAGACCTCGCCGATCAAAGGCGACTGCTTCAGCAGCATGTACAGGTACACGCAGTGCTGGTTCGCACCGTTGTACCAGATCGACTGCGTCGCGTCGCGCTGCACGTTCATCGTTATCGCGACATTGAGTTTCATCGGATCGGCTCCGTGGGGCGGGTAGTGCGCGGCTTACTGCGCGGCGTTTTGCGTCTGACGCGGCACGTAGCCCGTCAGATGCCAGCGGCCGTCGGTTTCGAGGCGGAAGCTCAGCTTCTCGAACATCGTGGCGCCGCTCGCGAGCGTCGTCGCGTAATCGACGTTCGCGTAGAGCCCGTCGGGCATTCCGGTCGTCCGCTCGTAGCGGATGCGCGTGACCTGCGCCCAGCCGCGATGGCTGACCGCGCCGACCGACTGGCGTGCCTGCTGCATTTGCGCCGTGAACTGGTCCTGCTTGAAGCGCGCCTTGACGAACGGTGCGGCGTCGCTCCATACCGCGCCGTACTGGCCGGCGTCGAGCTGCTTGAACACCGCATCGGAGTCGCGCAGCAGCGTGTCGGCCGATTCGCCGGCGGCTTGCGCGTGCGCGCCGATCGCGATCGATGCGGCGGCGCAGCCGATCAGCCATTTTGCGCGGGTGAGGGTCGGGCGTGCGTTCACGGTCGGGGTCCGGAAAGGGCGGCGCGTCACGCGTCGCGATAGAGGGTGGCGATCGCATCCGTATAGGCCGCGACGTTCTCGGGGTTGTAGATGCTGACCGAGTCGAGCACGTGCTTCGACTGCTCGCGGTAGGCGTCGAGATTCGCGTCGTGCTCGGCGAACGCCTGCAGCAGCGCGCGGCCGCCGGCCTGACAGTCGAAATCCGGATAGAAATACCCGGCCTTGCCGAGGAACGGCGAGTTGTGGATCAGCGGATAGTCGCCGTACAGCAGCTCGTAATACAGGTAGTTCTGCGCGTTCTCCCACGTGTGCGACACCACCGCATCGCCGTACGCGGCCATGAACTCGTACACCGCATAGCGGCTCTCGAACGTCGTGATCCCGTGGTTCACGATGTCGAGGCTCTTCGCGAAGTGCACGAACGTCGGATGTTCCTTCAGGTGAATCGTGTTGCACACGCGCACGAACTCGAGGAACGCCGGCTTCGCGCGATACGCTTCCTCGGTCACGAGCATCGGAATGATGCTCGTCTTCACCATGCAGATGTTCGGCTCGAACATCGTCACGCGCCAGCGCGGCTTGCCCGGCTGATAGCCGAACGACAAACCGGCGCCGAGCGTCGCGCGCGCCTTGTCGAACAGCATCGGATGCCAGATGTGCGGGACGATCGTGACCGGCGCGCGCAGGCCCGTCTGGTAGTAGTGCAGGCACGAGCGCTCGAACTCGGGAATCGTCCACACCGCGTCGTATGGCGCTCCGGAGAACAGGAAACCCGACGGCTTGTCGAACATCGCGCGTTCGATGTCGATCACGTAGTCGTTGCCGACCCGCATCGTGACGACCTTGCCGCCGCGCTCGCGGAACGCGCGCAGGTAGTCCGCGCCGAACTGTGCGCTCATCTCGATCAGCACGTCGCAGCGCTCGAGCGCCTCATCCATCGACAGCAATGGCACGTTCCACTCGCCGAGCATCATCTGCGGATCGGCGACCTGTTCGCCGCCGTTCACCATCACGGCATCCGCGACGAGCGGCGACTGACGCAGCAGCAGGATCAGCAGCAGGCAGTTCTGGAAAATGCCGTTTTCCCACAGCGACTGGCCGGCGCCGCGCACGAACAGCGACACGCCGACGACGAGACGCTTGCCCTCGCCGGGCGCTTGACGGGCATTGGAGTCCGACATGCGTATGCTCCGGTTCAGGCGACCAGACGCGAGACGAACGCGTCGAGGTTCGCGGGGTTGTCGATCGAGACCGACTGCAGCAGCCGGCCCGCCTTCGCGCGGTAGTCGTCGAGGCGTTCGTCGTGATGCAGCCACGCTTCGAGCAGCGCGCGGCCGCCGGCAGCCGAGTCGAAGTCCGGGTAGTAATAGCCGGCGTCGCCGATCAGCGTCGAGTTGTGGATCAGCGGATAGCCGCCGTACAGCACGTCGTAATACAGATAGTTCTGCCCGTTTTCCCAGTGGTGCGACACGACCGCATCCGCGTGACGCGCCATGAAGCCCGGCAGGTCGAGTCGCGGCTCGAACGTCGCCTTGTGCTGGCGCACGAGATCGAGGCTGTTCGCGAAGTGCACGAAGGTCGGATGTTCCTTCATGTGCATCGAGTTGACGACGAACATGTGTTGCACCGCATCAGGCCGCGCGCGGTAGAACGCGTCGCACGCGAGCATCGGGTAGTGGCAGGACTTCGCGACCGAGATGTTCGGCTCGAGCATCGCGAGCTTCCACGGCCGCTGGCCGGGCTGATAGCCGAACGTCGCGCCTTCGTCGGCGAGCGTGGCCACGCGGCGCTCGAGGAAGTACGGCGACCAGATGTGCGGCATCAGGTGGACGGGCGCGCGCAGGATCGTCCTGAGCATCGGCGCGGCGGTCTTGTCGTATTGCGGCAGCAGCCATACTTCGTCGAACGGTGCGCCGTTGAACACGTGCCCCGACGGTTTCCCGAAGATCGGCGTTTCGCACAGGCCGGCATACACGTGCCCGCAGAAGAACGCGGCGATCTTCTTGCCGAGCGCCTTCATGTGCCGGAGCCATTCGACCGGCAACTGCGCGCCCATTTCGATCACGACGTCGAGTTCGTGCGTGACGTCGGCGGGTTTCACGAGCGGGATGTCGAGGCCGTCGAGCTCGAGGCCGGCCGGCAGTGCGTTGGCGTCGCCGCCGTTCAGGAAATAGACGGGACCGACGCGATCCGAGCGCTTGAGCATCATCGCGAGGAACGCGATGTTCTGGTGAATGCCGTTTTCCCAGATCGCCTGGCCGTCGCGCGCAAACAGCGAGATGCCGACCGCCGGCCGTTGCTTGCGAGTGCCGCCCGCGGCGGCTTCATTGATGTCCGTCACCGGTTGGTTTCCTCTGCGGCGTCGTGCGTCCGGGCCTCGCGTCGAGCGTCTGGCCGGCAGCGGCGCGCCGTGGATCGTCATGGTTGGATTCGCGCCGGTGGCACCGCGGCGCGCGAACCGGGCGACGGGATTCGCGAGGGCGGCAGCCGGATTCCGGCGTGTCGCCGGGCACGCCTGGGACGGCGCGCATCGGGCGGGCTGCCCCGGCGACTATTTGCGGCGATTGTGGCATGGAAACCGCCGGTTTTGGCAGGACGTGACGAACTTTGACATAGCCGCCGGCCAACGGAAGCGGGCGCAGGCGTTGCGGCGCCCGGTCGTCCCGCGGCGTGCCGGCGTGGCGCGGCTGGCCTGCCGGATCGCGCGGCCGCATGGGCGGCCGCCGGCGCCTCAGTGCTGCAGCCGGATTTCGACGCGGCGGTTGCTGGCGCGGCCTTCCGGCGTCGCGTTGGATGCGACCGGATCGGCCTTGCCGCGGCCCGAGACCGTCATCGAGTCGGTCTTCAGCCCGTGCGCCTTCAGATAGGCGGCGACCGCTTCGGCGCGGCGCTTCGACAGCGCGAGGTTGTAGTCGTCGCTGCCCACCGAATCGGTGAAGCCGGTGACCGTCACTTGCGAGTACGTGCGGTCGGCGCGCTCGCTCAGCAGCCGGTCCAGCGATTCGCGCGCGGTCGGCGCGAGCGTCGCGTGGTCGGTGGCGAACAGCGCGTCGCCGGACAGGTTCACGCGTTCGATCACGGCGGCGGGTGCGGGTGTGGCGGCCGAAGCCGCTTCGGCTGGTGCGGCGCCGCACTGGAACACCAGCGTGGCCGGATCGGATTTGTCGCGCAGCGCGCGGGCCGAGTCGACGGCGCGCACGGGCTCGTCGCCGCAGATCTTGCGGGCGGCCTTCATGCAGGTCTGCGGGCCCGACAGCAGGCCGTGGCAGTCCACCTGGAAGGTGCGCACGCCGTCGCGCGGCTGCAGTTCGGAGGCGCTGAAGGTCGGGCCGGATGCGGTCGAGCACGCGGCGAGGGCCGTTGCGGAAAGCGCGAGCGCAAGAGCGAGTTTGTTCACGGTGACGTCCTTAAAGCTTGGGTTGACCGAGGCCCGCCGCGCGGTGCGCAGCGGGCTCGTCCTGCCGTCGGAGCCGCGGGTCGTCCGGCTGGCGAGCCGGACGGCCGGGCGGCGCGACGCGTTACTTCCACTGATACAGCATGCCGGCGCCGATCACCTTCTGACCGCCGCTGAAACCGCCGTTGATCGACGCCTTCAGGTTCTCCGTGATACGCGCCTGCATGTTGACCGCCATCGCCTTCTGGCCGAGGAAGGTCGACGTGCCCACGCCCATCCCGAAGTTGGCGTCGCGATCGAGCTGCGGGATCGACGCCATCGCGCCGACGGCCGCGATACCCTGCTTCGCCATCTGGTCGGTCTGCTGCAGTTGCGAGCCCAGCGAGTTGATCTGCGCCTGCTGGCCCGACAGTGCCGTCGACAGCGTCGTCTGCACCTGCGTCAGCTGGTTCACGTTCACCGCGTCGGTGCCTTGCGTACCCGGCGCGACGTTCGTGATCTGGCGCTGCTGCGTGTCGCTGCCGACCGACACCACGTTCGAGCGGCCGCCGTCGTTCGAACCCGCGCCGATTGCCACCGAGTTCGAGCCGGCCGTGACCACCGGAAGGTCGTTGCCCTTGCCGTTCAGGTCGGCGGCGACGCCGTTGTTGTTCGCCGCACGCGTCGTGTTGTTGTTGAGCGTCGTCGACAGCTGGTTCAACTGGTTGTTGATGTTCGTCACGCCGGTCGACAGCGACGCCACGTTGCTGTTCGTCGTGCTCAGGCCGGTGGACAGCGAACCGATGCCGGTCGACGTCGACGTCGACAGCGAGTTGACGTTGCTGTTCGTCGTGCTGAGGCCCGTCGACAACGAGTTGATCGCAGTCGAGGTCGACGTCGACAGCGACGCCACGTTGCTGTTCGTCGTGCTCAGGCCGGTCGACAGCGAGTTGATGCCGGTCGACAGCGATGCGACGTTCGACGCGGTGGACGTCGACAGCGTGTTGATCGCGTTGTTCGTCGCGTTCAGCTGGCTGCCGTTGATCGCGTCCGTGCTCGTGGCCGAGATCCGGCCCGCGGCGACGTTCGTGATCTGGCGTTCCTGGCCCGGTGCACCGACGCTCACCACGCCGACCGGCGAGCCGCCCGCGAACGGGTACGTGACGCCGCCGATCGTGGCGCTCGAGGTGCCGACCGCAGCAGCCGTGACCGAGTTCGCGCCGAGTGCGATCGAGTTCGCGACGTTCGCTTGCGCGTTCGTGCCGAAGGCGAGCGCGTCCGCGGCCGTGGCCTTGGCGGCCGAGCCGTAGGCCTGTGCGCCGGTGGCGCTGGCCGTGGCCTGGCTGCCCAGCGCGATCGTGTTGTCCGCGGTGGCCTGGTTCGAGCTGCCGAGGGCCAGCGCGCTGGCGCCGGTTGCCGTGTTCTGGTTGCCGAGGGACACCGCGCCGTCGCCGGTCGCCGTGTTGTTCGCACCCATCGCCACGGCGCCGGTACCCGTCGCCACGTTCGGATCGCCGATCGCGACCGCGCCGTCGCCCGACGCCGTGTTGCCGGAGCCGATCGATACCGCCTTGCCGCCCGTTGCCGACGCGTTCTGGCCGATCGCGACTGCGCCTGCCGTCTGCGCGTTCGAGCCGTCGCCGACTGCCACGCTGCTCGCGCCCGCCGCGCTGGCGTTCACGCCGGCGGCGAGGGCGTTGGTGCCCGTGGCGCCGTCGTTCGCGTAGTTGGCTTGCTGCACGCCGTTGTCGTTGACGCTGTAGTAGTGCGTCTTCGCGGCGTTGATCGCGGTCGAGGTGGACGTCGAGAGCGACGACACCGAGCTGTTCGTGCTGCTCAGGCCGGTGGACAGCGAGCCGATGCCGGTCGAGGTCGAGGTGGACAGCGACAGGATCGTGCTGTCCGTGCTGCTCAAGCCGGTGGACAGCGAGCTGATGCCGGTCGAGGTCGAAGTCGACAGGGACGTGATCGAGCTGGTGGCCGACGACAGGCCCGTCGAGGTCGAGGTCGACAGGGAGTTGATCGAGCTGTTCGCGGACGAGAGGCCCGTCGAAGCCGACGTGGACAGCGAGGTAACCGAGCTGTTGGTCGAACTCAGGCCGGTGGACAGCGAACCGATGGAGCTGGTGGCCGACGACAAACCGGTCGAGGTGGAGGTCGACAGGGACGTGATCGAGCTGTTGGCCGACGAGAGACCAGTCGAGGTCG
This sequence comes from Burkholderia sp. KCJ3K979, assembly GCF_016759955.1. Classification (NCBI taxonomy): domain Bacteria; kingdom Pseudomonadati; phylum Pseudomonadota; class Betaproteobacteria; order Burkholderiales; family Burkholderiaceae; genus Burkholderia; species Burkholderia sp. KCJ3K979. Next base: position 711 of record NZ_JACFYV010000201.1, on the reverse strand, counting down.
AGGTCGAGAGCGAAGTGATCGAGCTGTTAGCCGACGACAGGCCCGTCGAAGTCGAGGTCGACAACGAAGTGATCGAGCTGTTAGCCGACGACAGGCCGGTCGAGGTCGAGGTCGACAGCGAAGTGATCGAGCTATTAGCCGAAGACAGACCCGTCGAGGTCGACGTGGACAGCGAATCGATCGAGCTGTTAGCCGACGAGAGGCCGGTCGAGGTCGAGGTCGACAGCGAAGTGATCGAGCTGTTAGCCGACGACAGGCCGGTCGAGGTCGAAGTCGACAGCGACGTGATCGAGCTGTTAGCCGACGACAGGCCGGTCGAAGTCGAGGTCGACAGCGAGGTGATCGAGCTATTAGCCGAGGACAGACCCGTCGAAGTCGATGTCGACAGCGAGGTGATCGAACTGTTAGCCGACGACAAGCCCGTCGAGGTCGAGGTCGACAGGGACGTGATCGAGCTGTTGGCCGACGACAGACCCGTCGAAGTCGAAGTCGACAGCGACGTGATCGAGCTATTCGCGGACGAGAGGCCGGTCGAAGTCGAAGTCGACAGCGACGTGATCGAGCTGTTAGCCGACGACAGGCCGGTCGAAGTCGATGTCGACAGCGAGGTGATCGAACTGTTAGCCGACGACAAGCCCGTCGAGGTCGAGGTCGACAGGGACGTGATCGAGCTGTTGGCCGACGACAGACCCGTCGAAGTCGAAGTCGACA
>NZ_JACFYV010000200.1:0-12148 GCF_016759955.1 Burkholderia sp. KCJ3K979 | reverse complement strand
CGAGCGCATCGTGCGCGAACGGCCGCGGCACCGACGCATCGCCCGCGACGCTCGCGACGAGTTCGCGCAGCGGCGAATCGCGCAGCACGTCGGCGAGCAGCAGGCGCCCGTCCCGCGCGAGCAGCGCGGCCGCGATCCGGAAGGTGTCGCGCGGATCGTCGCGCAGGTGGGCCGCCACGAAACTGATCACGCAATCGAATGCGCCGAGATGGCGTGCGGGCAGCAAGCCGTCCTGCATCGTCTGCAACGCGGGCAGCGTTCGCGTGAAGCGTGCCTGCGCGTTGTGCAGCAGGCCCGGCGACACGTCGAACAGCGTCACGTCGAAGCGCGGATCGTCGAGCACGCCGAGCCCCGCATCGAGCGCCTGGCCCGCGCGGGCATCGAGCACCGCGACGCGCAGCGCACCTGTGTGTGCCGCGGCCTGCGCGTCCAGCGCGGCGGCGAATTCGCGCAGCGTACGAACGCCGTCCGGCAAACGCGTTGCGAACGCGAGCGGCGCCACGCACGGGTCCAGCGGCACGCGTTGCGCGGCGGTATCCGGGTCGGCGGCGAGCGCGCGCAGCGCGGCCGTCAGATCGTCGAGATCGGTTGCCTGCCAGTCGAGCCGATCGAGCGCGTCGTCGATCGGGATCGATGCGTCACCCTTTGCGTGCCAGTGCGCACGCAGCGACGGCGGCAGGCCCGCGTCGCCGTCGAGCAGCCGCCCGGCAACGGCGCGGGAGACAGCCGTTTCCGCCGGCATCGTGTCGGCCATGTCGGCAGCCGCGAGCGATGACGGCACGGTGTCCGCCGCCGCGCAATCGTTCGGCACGAACGCCGCGACGATGCGCGCGGCCTCGCCGTGAACGACGCTCGCACACGCGCCGTCGATCAACAGATGCGCGGCCAGCGCCGCCTCGATCTCGCCGAGCTCGATCCGGTGCCCGCGCACCTTCACCTGCCGATCCTCGCGCCCGAGGAATTCGAGCGTCCCGTCCGGCCAGTAGCGGCCACGATCGCCGGTGCGATACCAGCGGCCGGACGCGTGCTGCACGAAGCGCTGCGCGGTCAGCTCGGGATCGTTCCGGTAGCCGCGCGCGAGACTGTCACCCCCGATCAGCAATTCGCCCGGCACGTAATCGGGCACATCGCGTCCGTCGCCATCGACGACGCGATACGCCTGCCCCGGCAACGGCCGGCCGTACGGAATCGAACGCCAGTGCGGCGGCACGTCGCGCACCGTCTGCACGTTCGACCAGATCCCGGCCTCGGTCGCGCCGCCGAGCGCGTGGAACGCACAGGCCTCGCCGCAGCGCGCGCGCACGCGCGCCGGCAGGTCGAGCGCGATCCAGTCGCCGGACAGCAGCGCCGCACGCACGCTGCGGCATGCATCGCTAGCGGCCGGCACGGCCAGCGCCATTTCCAGCAGCGCGGGCGCCGAGTTCCACAGCGTTACGCGGTGCTGCGCGATCAGTTCGATCCAGCGCGCCGCATCGCGCGCTTCGTCCTGCGTCGGCAGCACGAGTTGCGCACCGGCACCCAGCGCGCCGAACAGGTCGTACACCGACAGATCGAAATCGAGCGCCGACACCGCCAGCAGCCGGTCGTCCGCGCGCACGCCGAGCAGCGCATCGATCGCATCGATCGTGTTGATCGCCGCCGCGTGGGTCATCTCGACGCCCTTCGGCACGCCCGTCGAACCGGACGTGTAGATCACGTAAGCGGTCGTCTGCGGCGCGACCTCGAGCGGCGCGGCCAGCGGCGCATGCCGCGACAGCGCGGCGATACCGACATGCGGCAGCGGCCCGCCCGCGCACGCGGTGTCGTCGATCACGGCCTTCACGCCCGCCGCACGCTCGATCAGCGCCTTGCGCGCGACCGGCTGCGCGATGTCGAGCGGCACGTAGCATGCGCCGGCCGCCAGCACGCCGAACACGGCCGCGACCTGCGCAGGCCCGCGCGGCAAACTGATCTCGACGGCATCGCCGTGCCCGATCCCGGCCGCGCGCAAGCCGCCCGCGATCGCGAGCGCCTGCGCGGCCAGTTCGCCGCGCGTCACCGCGCGATCGCCGCATCGCAACGCCACGGCGGCCGGCTCGCGTGCGGCCAGCGCGAAGAAATCGTGATGCAGCGTGCGCGCGCGGCCGGGAGCCGGCAACGCATTGAGCGTGTCGCGCACGCGCCGCTGCGCGGACGGCAGCTCGACCGCGATCGGCAGCCGCCAGTCGCGATCGCACAGCGCCTGCACGAACGCGACATACGCGCCGAACATCGCGTCGATCATTCCGTCCGGGAACAGCCCGTCGACGCTGTCCCACGCGAGCAGTGCACCGCCCGGCACGCGATAGAGCTGATGGTCGAGCCATACCTGCGGCGTCTGCGAAATCATGTCGTGCAGATCGCCGAACACCTGCGCGAACGCATCGGGCACGAACGGTTCGTCACCGAGATTGCACGAGAACACGACGGGCGCCGCACGCGGCGTGCCCTGCCGACGCGCATCGCGCAGCACGTCGAGCGCCGGATACGCGGCCTGTGCGATCGCACCATGCAGCCGCTGCTGGAACGCGCGCATCGCGTCGGCCGCGCTCGCATCGGCGCGCACGTCGCATTCGACGAGCAGCAGCGTCGTGAAATCGGCGATCACGCGGCCCAGATCGGGCGCATCGCCGTGCCGGTCGAACAGCGGCACGTTGAGCAGGAATGCCTGCCGGCCGCTCCAGCGCGCGAGCACGGCCGCGAACGCCGCGCCGAACACCGACGACAGCGTGACGCCATGCTGCGCGGCGCGCGCCTGCAGACGCGTCAACTCGTCCGTGCTCAGCGTATGCGCGACGCGGCTGAAACGCGGCGCGCGGATCGTTTCGGGCGCGCGGGCGAGCGGCAGCGCCGGCCCTTCCGGCAACGTCGCGAGCCGCGCCTGCCAGGCGTCACGCGCCGCGGCCCGCGCATCGCGCGTCTCGGCCGCGCGACGCGCGAGCCAGGCCGGGAACCACGTCGACGGCGCATCCGGCAGCGCCGACGGCTCGGCATAGGCCACGCCGATCTCCTGCATCAGCAGCCGCACGCTGTCCACGTCGGCCGCGAGCAGGTCGACGCTGAGCCACACGCGATCCTCGCCGCCGGGCATCTGCGCGAGCCCCATCATGAACACCTGCGCGTGCTCGACGTCGAGACATTCGTGCGAGCGGAACGCGCGCAGCGACGCCCATTCGGTTTCCGCATCGGCCGCCGTCCGGTCGCGCCAGTCCGCGTGCGCGAACACCGGCGCGTCCGATTCGGCGAGGATCTGCTGACGGCCGCCGTCGAAACGCGCGCGCAGCATCGGATGACGCTCGCGCACGCGCCGGCATGCCGTGTCGAGACGAACGGGGTCGATCGCGCGGCTGCGGAATTCGAGAAACGCGTGGCAGCTCACGTTGCCGAGCACCTCGCCGTCGCCGCGGCCGAGCCAGTACGCCTGCTGCACCGCGGACAATTCGAACGGCGCATGCACGTCGACCGCTTCGGCAGCGACGACGGCTTCCGTGCGAGCGATACGCGGCGCATTGGCGAGCAGCGTGGTCCACGCGCCGAGCGTCGGCGTGCGCGCGAGCGCATCGAACGTCAGCGCATGGCCGAGCCGGTTCACGCGTGTCTGCAGATACATCAGCCGGATCGAATCGAGGCCGCAGCTCAGCAGGTCCTCGTCATCGTCGAGCGACGCGATCTCGTCGACGGATTCGTCGAGCAGCTCGGCGATCAGCGCAACGAGCCGCGCGCGAAATTCAGTGGAAGAACAACAGGAAGGATCGGAATGGTCGGTAGTGGAATCGACAACGGTCTGGCTCATGGGCACGCCTTGTATGGGTCGTTCGACGGCGGTTCCGCGCGGCGGCGGCCACCTGTGAATGAGAATCTATCTCATTAACGCCCATGAGCCCGGTCGATTCCTTTAGGCTGCCGGTCAGTTGTTTTAGATCGCCGCGCCCGCCAGTTCCTCGTTGTCGATCGCGTTCGACGACACGCGGATATCGCTCGGCGAAATGCCGTAGCGCTTGCGGAACGCGATCGAAAAATGCGCGGGGCTGTAGCCGACGCGGTACGCGACGGTCGACACGTTCGCATCCTCCGCGCACAGCATCGCGTGCGCGGTCCGCAGCCGGTATTCCTGCAGATACGCGTACACGCTCGTGCCGAACACCTTGCGGAAGCCGGCCGTCAGCTTGCGCGAATTCATCCCGACGCGGCTCGCGAGCGCGTCGAGCGTCGGCGGATGCTGAAGCTCGCGCGTCAGGATGTCGCTCGCCGCATACACGCGCTCGACATCCGACGACGTGACGCGCACGTCGGCCGGCGCGTGCTGCCGCTGCGTGGCCAGCAGCTGCGCGCTCAGCGCGGTCAGCTCGAACGCCTTCGCCTTCAGGTAGTACTCGCGCACCGCACCCTCGAACGGGCAGGTGGCGATCTGCACGGCGAGCGCCTGCAGCGCCTTCGACGCCGGGCAACTGACGATGCGCGGATCGCCGCCCGTCGGCGCGAGCATCTTCTCCGGCAGCAGGCTCAGGTTGCGGTCGAGCGCATCGAGGCCGAGCTGCACGATCGTGTAGCGCAGCGGCACGTCGCGGTCGTAGATCTGGTGGGTGGTGAATTCGCCATCGTTGGCGATCACGCACAGGCCCGGCCCCTTGATGCATTGCTCGGGCTGGCCCGGCACGCGGCAGCGCAACTGCCCGCTCTGCACGAGGACGAGCTTCAGCCCTTTTTCGAGCGGCTCCTCGTACCAGTCGCGGCTATCCGAGCACAGCGTGCCGCTCATGAGTTTCATGCCCGCGTCGATGTGCACCACACCCGGATGATTGCCGGGCACGAGCACCGGCGGGTGACGTCGTGACGAAGCGAAGGAGGTCGATCTCATCGGAGGTCCGTTGGTTGGGCGGCACGCGCGGACCGGCGCGCGCCGGCGGCAACCGGCCGATTGTCCGGCCGGACCGGGCGGGTGCCGCGCGACCGACGCCCGATCGAACGAAATTGCCGCGATATCGAAAGAAACGGCGCTATCGCAGCACCTGTTACAAATGATAATACCTCTCATTTACATTTTCTGACAACTTGCCGGAACCCAAGGTCAGCGCATGCAATCCTCCCCTTCCTCCCTGACGGCGGCCGTGCCGGCCGACGCGCCCGACTGGCCCGACGACTTCGCGCGCCGCTACCGCGACGCCGGCTACTGGCAGGACACGACGTTCTTCGACGCGCTCGATGCATGCGCGCAGCGCCATCCCGACGCGCTCGCCGTCGTCGACGGCACGCTGCGGCTGCACTATCGCGATCTGCTCGCGCGCATTCGCCGCCTCGCGGGCGGCCTCGCGCGCCTCGGCCTGGCACGCGGCGACGCGGTCGTCGTCCAGTTGCCGAACGGCGCGCGCTTCATCGAGACGTGCTTCGCGCTGTTCCAGCTCGGCGTGCGGCCGGTGCTCGCGCTGCCCGCGCACCGTCACTACGAGATCGGCGCGTTCTGCCGCTTCGCCGGTGCGCGTGCTTATCTCGGCGCGTCGCAGCTCGGCGATTTCGACTGCCGACCGCTCGCGGCCGCGTTGCAGGCCGACTGCCCGACGCTCGAGCACATCGTGATGGCCGGCGACGATCACGCGTTCACGTCGTTCGACGCGCTGTACGACGCGCCGCCCGTGCTCGACTGCTCGGCACGCGCCGACGACATCGCGTGCTTCCAGTTGTCCGGCGGCACGACCGGCACGCCGAAGCTGATTCCGCGCCGCCATCGCGAATACCTGTACAACGTGCGCGCGTGCAGCGCCGCGAGCGGTTTCGACACCGACACCGTCTATCTCGCCGCGCTGCCGATGGCGCACAACTTCACGCTGTGCTGCCCCGGCACGATCGGTGCATTGCTCGCGGGTGGCCGGGTCGTGACGACCGCGCGGCCCGAGCCCGACCAGAGCTTCGCGCTGATCGCGCAGGAACGCGTCACGCATACCGCGCTCGTGCCGCCGCTCGCGCTGCTCTGGCTCGACGAGCAGCCGCAACGGCAGGCCGACCTGTCGAGCCTGCGCGTGCTGCAGGTCGGCGGCGCACGGCTGATGGACCATGCGGCCGAACGCGTGACGCCCGTGCTCGGCTGCCGGCTGCAGCAGGTGTTCGGCATGGCCGAAGGGCTCATCTGCTGCACGCGGCTCGACGATGCGCCCGAGCGCATCGCGCACACACAGGGCCGCCCCGTTTCCGAAGGCGACGAAGTACGCATCGTCGACGAAACCGGCGCACCGGTCGCGCCCGGCGAGATCGGCGAATTGCAGGTACGCGGCCCGTACACGATCCGCGGCTACTACCGGCTCGCGGAGCACGACGCGACGGCGTTCACGGCCGACGGCTTCTACCGCAGCGGCGACCGCGTGCGGCGCACCGCGGACGGCGACCTCGTCGTCGAAGGCCGCGACAAGGATCAGATCAACCGCGGCGGCGAGAAGGTCTCCGCCGAGGAAGTGGAAAACCTGTTGCTCGCGCATCCGCAGGTACACGATGCGGCGGTCGTCGCGATGCCCGACCCGATCCTCGGCGAGCGAACCTGCGCGTTCGTGGTCGCACGCGCGCCGGCCCCGTCCCGGCTCGTGCTGAAACGCTACTTGCGCGATTGCGGGCTCGCGGCGTTCAAGATCCCCGACCGCATCGAATTCATGTCGCGCTTTCCGGAAACCGGCATCGGCAAGACCAGCAAGAAATCGCTGCGCGACCTGCTGCGTCGCCAGTTGCAGGCGGCGGCCGCATGAGCGCGCACCCGACCGGTTCGAGCTGGATTCGCGAGTTGCGGCTGTCGCCGTGCCCGCGCGCGCAGCTCGTCTGCTTTCCGCATGCGGGCGGCACCGCGAATTTCTTTCGTGGCTGGAGCCGTGCGCTGCCGTGGGACGTCGATCTGCTCGCGCTGCAGTATCCGGGCCGCGAGGAACGCTTCGGCGAGCCGTGCCTGCCCTCGATCGACGCGCTCGCCGGCCCCGCCGCCGACGCGCTGCAACGCTATGCCTATGCACCGCTCGTGCTGTTCGGGCACAGCCTCGGTGCGGCCCTCGCGTACGAGGTTGCGCTGCGGCTCGAGGCGCGCGGCGCCGCGCCGCTTTACGTGGCGGTGTCCGCGCTACCGCCGCCGCATCGCCAGCGTGCGTCGGATCTGCACCTGCAATCCGACGACGCGCTCGTCGGCGACGTCGCCCGGCTGTCCGGCGAGCACGCCGCGCTGCTCGCCGATCCGGAAATGCGCGCGATCTACCTGCCGATGATCCGCCACGACTACCGCGCGATCGAAACGTATCGGCGCGACCGCCCACCGCGCATCGATGCGCCGCTCGGCGTGATGCTGCCGCTCGCCGATCCCGAGCTCGACAGCGACGAGGCGCATGCGTGGCAGGACGTCGCGTCGCGCCCGATCCGCGTCGAGACGTTCAACGGCGACCACTTCTACCTGCGACACCAATACCCGGCGGTGATCGCCCATCTGGTCGAACGGATCGACCAATCCCTTCGTTACGGAAAGGAGTACACATGAAAACACCGGACGCCTGCACGGGGCTGCCCGACATTCGCGAAGCGATCGATCGGCTGGACGCCGACATCATCGACGCGCTCGGCCGGCGCATGCAGTACGTGTTGGCCGCGTCGCGCTTCAAGCCGGACGAAGCGAGCATCGCCGCGCCGGAGCGGGTGGCCGCGATGCTGCCCGACCGGCGCCGCTGGGCCGAACAGGCCGGCCTCGACGCCGACTACGTCGAGACGCTGTTCGCCCAGCTCATCGCGTGGTACATCGCGCAGCAAACGCAATACTGGCGACAACAGCGGGGGCTTGCATGAACGCCGGCCTTCCGCTGCTGCACGACACGTTCGCGCGTGCGGCCCGCCGCGCCGCCGCCACCGGCACGCCGACGCTCGCGTCGGTCTCGGTGCCGCTGCGCCCGCTCGACTTCTTCGACCTGATCGCCGCGTGGGACGACGGCGTCACGCCGTGGTGCTTCCACGAAGCCGGCGATGCGTCCGTCACGCTGTACGGCTGGGATTGCGCGGTCGAACTGAGCGCCACCGGCGACACGCGCTTCGCGCAGATCGATGCGCGCTGGCGCACGCTCGTGCGCGACGCAGTCACGGCCGGTCCGCAGCCGCCGCGTCTGGTGGGCGGCTTCCGGTTCGATTCGCAGGGCCCGCGCAGCGCGCACTGGGCGCCGTTTCCCGATGCGAGCATGACGCTGGCGACGCTGCTGATCGTGCGCGAAGGCGATGCGCACTGGGCCGTCTGCCAGCACGTCGTCGCCGCCCACGACGATCCCGCCGCGCTCGCGCATGCGTGCCTCGCGCGGATCGAGTCGCTCGGCACGCTTGCACCGGCCGCGGAAGACGATGCACCGCAACTGCTGCACACGCAGGCGCTCCAGGCGAGCGAATGGCAGCACGAAGTCCGTCGTGCGGTGGACGCGATCCACGACGGCGCCTTCGGCAAGGTCGTGCTCGCCCGCGACGTGCTCGAACAGTACGCGCGGCCTGTGGCGATCGCGCCGCTGCTGCGCCGGCTGCGGCGGCGCGACGCGCATGCGCACCTGTTCGCGGTCCGTCGCGACGGGGCGTGCTTCGTCGGCGCGACGCCGGAACGGCTCGCGCGTGTCGCGGCCGGCGACGTGCGCACGCATGCGCTGGCCGGCACGATCCGGCGCGGCGCCACGCCCGACGACGATCGCGCACTCGGCGCCGCGCTGATGGCTTCCGCGAAGGAGCGGCTCGAGCATGCGCTCGTCGTCGACGCCATCCGTGCCGCGCTCGCACCGCTGTCGCGCGCGCTCGACGTGCCCGATCAACCGTCGCTGCACCGGCTGCCGAAGCTCCAGCACCTGAGCACGCCGATCCGCGCGACGCTGAATGCGGATGCGACGCTGTTGCAGGTGGTCGCGGCGCTGCACCCGACGCCGGCGGTGGCCGGCCATCCGCGCGCACCGGCACTCGACCACATCCGTGCGCACGAAGGCTTCGATCGCGGCTGGTATGCGGCGCCGATCGGCTGGATCGATGCGCACGGCAATGGCGATTTCATCGTCGCGCTGCGCTCGGCGCTGATCGCGGGCGGCGCGTGCCGGCTGTTCGCGGGCTGCGGCATCGTCGCCGATTCCGAGCCGGTCAACGAATATCAGGAAACCGAACTGAAGCTGTCCGGCATGCAGGCGGCGATCCGCGTGCGCGAGGCGGCGGCGGCGGAGAATCCGGGACGCACGCAGGCGTCGGCTTCGTCGATGGTCGACTGATTCACGTCGGCCGTCAAAGCAACGGCAGCGTTTGCCGGATATGGTCGGCGAAGGCGGCCGTCAGGTGCGACGGCCGCTTCCGGTCGAACCGCAGCGTAATGCCCACGGCGGGCAACGGCGGCAAGCGCGGATCGCCGTTGACGATCGCGAGGTCGGCCGGCACGGCCGTCTGCGTCATCACCGCGAACGCCTGCCCCGAGCGCACCAGCGCGATCAGCCCGGCAAGGCTGCTGCTCGCATACGCGACGCGGTAGTCGCGGCCGGCGCGGGTCAACGCGTCGCACGCCGCGAGGTGATCGAGCGTGTCGCGGTCGGACAGCGCGAGCGGCAGCGGATCGAAATGCGCGGGTGCGAGCCCCGGATAACCGATCCAGACCAGCGGCTCGCGGCGAATGACGTCGTCGGTCGCGCCGTCGTCCGGCACGGAAATCATCGCCAGATCGACCGCGCGCTTCTCCAGCTGTTCGACGAGTCGCGGCGTCGGCCCGCAGACGACTTCGACGATCGCCTGCGGATGCTGGCTCGAAAACTGCCGCAGCAGCGACGGCAGCCACACCTCGGCGTAATCGTCCGGGCACCCGAACCGGATCGTCCCTGACAGCCCCGTGCCGCACAGGTCGGCCATCGCCTCGTCGTGCAGTCGCAGGATGCGCTGCGCATGCACGAGCAGCCGCTCGCCCGGCTGCGTCAGCACCACGCCACGGCCGGTGCGCTGGAACAGCGGCTGGTCGACCGCTTCCTCGAGCCGCTTCATCTGCTGGCTGAGCGCGGATTGCGTGCGGCCGACGCGCGCGGCCGCGCGGCTCAGCGCGCGCACCTCGGCGATCACGACGAACGAGCGCAGCAGGTCGATTTCGAGCGAAAGCGCCAAGGTATTAGCTCCATTTCTAGCTTGCATTAGAACTATTCGATTCCATCAAACCAGACGCGCGCCTAGACTGCAAGCGATCCCTGCCCTTTTGCCCGGAGCCGCCCGATGTCCCTGAACGACGACGCAACCTTCTGGCGCAACGCCAGGCAGCACCTGGTCCGCTACGGCGGCACGTTCGAGCCGATGATCGTCGAGCGCGCGAAGGGCAGCTTCGTCTACGATGCCGACGGCCGCGCGATCCTCGATTTCACGTCGGGCCAGATGAGCGCGGTGCTCGGCCACAGCCATCCGGAAATCGTGTCCGTGATCGGCGAATACGCGGGCAAGCTCGACCACCTGTTCAGCGGGATGCTGTCGCGGCCGGTCGTCGGGCTCGCGACGCGCCTGGCCGACCTCACGCCCGCCGGCCTCGACCGCGCGCTGCTGCTCAGCACCGGCGCGGAATCGAACGAGGCGGCGATCCGGATGGCGAAGCTCGTCACCGGCAAGTACGAGATCGTCGGCTTCGCGCAGTCGTGGCACGGGATGACGGGCGCCGCCGCGTCGGCCACGTACAGCGCCGGCCGCAAGGGCGTCGGCCCCGCGGCGGTCGGCTCGTTCGCGATTCCGGCCCCGTTCGCGTACCGGCCGCGCTTCGAGCGCAACGGCGCGTACGACCCGCTCGCCGAACTCGACTACGCGTTCGACCTGATCGACCGCCAGTCGAGCGGCAATCTCGCCGCGTTCATCGCGGAGCCGATCCTCAGTTCGGGCGGGATCATCGAGTTGCCGGACGGCTACATGGCCGCGCTCAAGCGCAAGTGCGAGGAACGCGGCATGCTGCTGATCCTCGACGAGGCGCAGACGGGCGTCGGCCGCACCGGCACGATGTTCGCGTGCCAGCGCGACGGCGTGACGCCCGACATCCTGACGCTGTCGAAGACGCTCGGCGCCGGGCTGCCGCTCGCGGCGATGGTCACGTCCGCGGCCATCGAGGAACGCGCGCACGAGCTCGGCTACCTGTTCTATACGACCCATGTGTCCGACCCGCTGCCGGCGGCGGTCGGCCTGCGCGTGCTCGACGTCGTGCAGCGCGACGGCCTCGTCGCGCGCGCCAACACGATGGGCGACCGGCTGCGGCGCGGCCTGCTCGACCTGATGGAGCGCTTCGACTGCATCGGCGACGTGCGCGGACGCGGGCTGCTGCTCGGCGTCGAGATCGTCAAGGATCGCCGCACCAAGGAGCCGGCGGACGGGCTCGGCGCGAAGATCACGCGCGAGTGCATGAAGCTCGGGCTCAGCATGAACATCGTGCAGTTGCCCGGCATGGGCGGCGTGTTCCGGATCGCGCCGCCGCTGACCGTCAGCGACGAAGAGATCGACCTCGGCCTGTCGCTGCTGGAGCAGGCGATCAAGCGGGCGCTGTAACGTAACGCCGTTCTCTCCCTCATGCGATCCGTCGCGCCGGCTCAACCGACCGGCGCGACGGATTCCCTCTCGTTCAACCCGCTTCCGCCGCCCACGCCTGCGCATCGGCGCCGGCCGGCATGCGCATCGGGCTGGACGGATCGGTCGCCGCGCGCCACACGGCTTCGGCGACGTCCTGCGCATGGGTGATCGGCCCCGACGCATCGAGCATCCGCGCGACGGCCTTGCCGACGAAATCCGCATACGCTTCGTGCTCGAAGCCGTGCATGTTGGCTCGTGCGTTGTCGGAGAAACGCGTGTCGGGCGCGCGGCCCGGCAGCACGAGATGCGCGCGCACGCCGAACGGTTCGAGCTCGGCCGCCATCGATTCGGTATAGGCATTGACTGCCGCCTTGCTCGCGCGATACGCGCTGACCAGCGGCAGCGCTTTCAACGTGACACTCGACGTGACGTTCACGACCACGCCGGCCCCGCGCGCGCGAAACTGCGGCAGCACGGCCTGCGTCACCGCGATCGTGCCGATCGTGTTGGTGTCGAACAGCGCGCGCACCGTGTCGAGCGGCATGAGTTCGGCCGGTGCGGCCGCGCCGAAGCCCGCGTTGTTGACGAGCACGTCGAT